>NZ_RAWF01000409.1:0-5241 GCF_003612075.1 Corallococcus sp. CA041A | reverse complement strand
CTCCACCCGCCGTGCGCCTCCGGACAATGTCGGGAAGACTCCCCCCTCCCCCAAAAGCCGCGAGCACCCGGCCGCCGTCGCGTGTAGACACGGGGGGCCGTGTCTCGTCCCGCGCCCGTCATCCTCAGCTTCCGACGCACGTTCGCGCTGCTCATCCTGCTGGTCGTGCTGCCGTCGGCCGGCCTGTCCGGCTTCGGCGTCGTGGCCATCATCAACGAGCGCGCCGCGGTGGAGAAACGCCTGGAGGCCGCGTGGCGGGGGACGCTGGCGGACCTGTCCGCGGAGGTGCCTCGCGCGCTCAACAGCGGACGCTTGGAGCGCGTGGGCAGCGAGCGGCTGGCCTTCCTCCTGCCGGATGACCAGGAGCTGTCCGACCCGGACGGCACCTTCCACGTGGAGAACGGTCTGGTGCGCACGAAGGACCCGCAGCTGGCGGAGTCCCTGGCGGCGCTGGTGCCGGAAGCCGCTTCGCTGCCCACCGTGCCCACTGTCTTCTCGCTCTCCACGAGCGGCCGCGCGGTGATGGTGGCCGCCGAGCGCCAGGGCGCCACCGTGCGGGGCGTGCGGCTGTCGGGCGTGGCGTTGGACTCGCTCCTGTCGGACAAGGCGCAGGGCCGGGCCACGTCGGAGCCCGTGCGCTTCACGCTGCTGCCCGTGCCGCGCGACACGTCCAGCGAGGGCGGGCTCGTCAACCGGCTGATGTCGGAGGTGGCCCAGGCCCGGCAGAACGCGCTGGGGCAGCCGGTGCTCGCGGAGCGGGTGCTGTCCGCGCCGTTGCAGGACTTCCGCCTGGTGGTACTGCCCACCGGCGAGGACCCCGTGGCGAGCGCGTCCACGCGCAACCGCGCCGTGTACGGCGTGCTGCTGGGCCTGTTCTACCTGACGCTCACCTTCGGCGTGGGCTACACGGCCCGCGTGCTCTACCGCGAGGCGCGCCTGTCGCGCATGAAGACGGACTTCGTGTCGCTGGTGAGCCATGAACTGCGCACGCCGCTCACCTCCATCCGGATGTTCATCGAGACGCTGGCCCTGGGCCGGCTGAAGGACCCGGCGCAGCAGCAGGAGGTGCTGGACCTGCTCACGAAGGAGACCGAGCGCCTGTCGGACCTCATCGAGCGGGTGCTGGACTGGGCGCGCATCGAGAGCGGCCGCAAGGTGTACCAGCGCGAGTCCCTGCCGGTGACGGACGTGGTGGACGCGGCGGTGGTGGCCTTCCGCACGCAGCGCCACGGCGACGGCATGGAGTTCACCGTGAAGGTGGACGACGGGCTCCCCCATGTCGACGTGGACCGGGTCGCCGTGGCGGGCGCGCTGCTCAACCTGTTGCAGAATGCCTACAAGTACAGTGGGCCCACCCACCGCAGAATCGCCCTCCGGGCACAGAGAGACGGCGGACACGTGAACCTGTCGGTGGAGGACAACGGAGTGGGCATCGCCAAGAAGGACCGCAAGCGCATCTTCGAGCGCTTCTACCGGGTGGACAACCTGCTCACGCGCAAGACGGAGGGCAGCGGCCTGGGGCTCGCCATCAGCAGGCGCATCGTGGACGCGCACGGCGGCCGCATCACCGTGAAGAGCGAGCCCGGCCAGGGCAGCTGCTTCACCCTCCAGCTCCCGGTGAGCCGCGCATGAGCACGTCCGTCCCTCAAGAGGAGAAGCCCCAGCGCATCCTGGTGGTGGAGGACGACCTGTCCATCCTCACCGGCGTGTCCATGAACCTGCGCTTCGAGGGCTACGAAGTGCTCCAGGCCCAGGACGGCCGCACGGGCCTGGCCAAGGCGCTGGACGAGGCGCCGGACCTGCTGGTGCTGGACCTGATGCTGCCGGAGCTGAACGGCTACGAAGTCATCCGCGAGCTGCGCCAGCGCGGCCGTGACACGCCGGTGGTGGTGCTGTCCGCGCGGGGCCAGGAGTCGGACAAGATATTGGGCCTCAACCTGGGCGCGGACGACTACGTGGTGAAGCCCTTCGGGTTGCAGGAGCTGCTCGCGCGCATCAAGGCGGTGCTGCGCCGCAGGTTTGGTGCCACGGGCATCACGCCGCCGCCGGTGACGTTCGGGGACGTGAAGGTGGACCTGTCCCAGCGCACGGTGGCGCGCGATGGACAGCAGGTGGAGCTGACGGCGCAGGAGTTCAAGCTGCTGGCGCACTTCCTGGCGCACCCGGGCCGCACCTTCACCCGCGAGGAGCTGCTGTCCGGCGCGTGGGGCTACCACTACGAGGGCAGCGCGCGCACGGTGGACAACTTCATGCGCCAGCTGCGGCTGAAGTTCGAGTCGGATCCGGAAGCGCCCCGGCACTTCCTCACCGTGCGAGGACTGGGCTACCGCTTCGAGCGGTGAACGCCGCTCAGGTCCCGGCGACGCCAATCTGGCGCAGGTCCTCCAGGTCGAAGGGCTTGCCGTCGAAGCGGCCGAAGCGCTCGCGAAGGGTGAGGCCGCTGGCGGTGAGGGCGGTCTCCAGTTCCTCCGGCAGGAAGTGCTTCAGCTTGAGGCGGCGGATGGGGCTCTGTCCGCCGGCCGGACGCCGCTCGCGCAGGTGCAGCGCGAAGAGGGGGCGGCGAGGCTCCACGGCGGCGCCGGGCTCGTCGTCGTCGCGAGGCAGCACGGGTTCGCGCGGGGCGTTGAGCACGTCGTAGATGAAGGTGCCGCCGGGGGCCAGGTGGTGGCGCACGGTGGCGAGGAACGCCTCCAGGTCATCGCGGCCGGACATCAGGCCCAGCGCGTGCTGAGGGGCGAGCACCAGGGGGAACTGCTCCGGCAGCCGCAGCGCGCGGGGGTCGGCGGCGATGAGGCGCGTGCGCTCGGAGACGTCCGGCGATTCGGAGGCGCGGCGCTCCTCGGCGGAGCGGATCATCGCCTCGGAGGGGTCCACGCCGACGGTGGAGAAGCCGTGGCCCGCGAGCGACCAGGGCACCCGGCCGTTGGCGGCGCCCAGCACGAGCACGGGCCCGCCGTGTTCGGCGGCCTGCCGTGTGTAGAAGACGAGGTCCGGCTCCTGTCCCACGAGGGACAGCGGGGTGCGGCCGCGTGCGTCGTTGCCTGCCATTGCCCAGGCCCTAGCACGGTTGGGGGCCGCTCCGGGACCCCGGCGTTCACACAATGGGCAAACGGTTGCCCATGCCCTGTCGAGCAACGGACGCCCACCGGCGACGGCCCAACGGTGGCCGGCCCTCCGGGGCTGGCACCCTCCTTGCCTTGATGGCCACGAACAATGGCTTCGTGCCGGGGGACCTTCCTCCGGCCCAGTGTGAGGTGGTCGGCATATGAGGCACGGGTGGCGGTGGACGGGAGCGCTCCTCCTGGTGGGAGCGCTGGGGTGGACGGGCTGCGGCGGGGACGACGGCGACACGCGAAAGGTGGATGACCCGGTGGTGCCGGTGACGCCCGTGGAGGATCCGCAGTTGCCGGACGCGGGCACGGGTGAAGTGGATGCGGGCACGGACGCCGGGACGAGCACGGATGCTGGAACCGACGCGGGCACCGGGACGGATGCGGGCACCGATGCAGGCACGGGCACGGATGCCGGAACGGGCACTGACGCTGGCACCGGCACCGACGCGGGCACGACGGAGCAGGTGCAGACCTATCCCCTGCCCTCAGCGCCGGGATGGACGTTCTACAACCAGGAGCAGGGCGCGCCGCGCTACGTCTACGGCATCTCCGCGGACCAGGGCGGCAACGTCTGGGTCGCGGGCGGCGAGGAGGGTCTGTTCCTCATCAAGAAGGGCTCCAATTCCATCCAGCGCTTCACGATGTCCGACGGGCTCCATCCCTTCGGCCGCATGCGTGACGGAGTGGGTGGTCCTCCGCCGGGAGTGCCGTACCTCAAGGTCATCTCCGTGGCGGGTGGCCCTGACGGAACGGTGTTCGTCGGCTACGCCGGCAAGCCGCCCAAGGCGGGCATGCCCACCTGCGAGGACGAATGGGATCAGGCGGAGAACGCCCACCGCGAGCCGGACGCCAGCGTCTACAAGAGCGGTGACGCGGACAAGGTGATGCTCAAGGCGGACGGCACGATTGATGTCGTGCACTACGACATCCACACCGGCCCCAAGAAGGTGGGCGCGGAGCTGCGTGGCCGCGAGAAGCTCTGCACCGTCTACCGCATCGCCTACGACCCGGTGAAGGAGGTCGTCTGGTTCGGCGGCAACCACGGCTTCGCCATGGGCGACGCGAAGTTCAACGGCATCGTCCCGTCGTACTGCTGGGATCCGCGCCCCTGGAACACCGAAGGCTTCAAGTGGGAGTTCGAGTGCGCGGGACTCTATGAGCACGTGCACCCCGCCATCTCCGGCTCCAAGGGCGAGCTGCTGTCGGACCGCTACTACGGCGTCTCC
Source organism: Corallococcus sp. CA041A (assembly GCF_003612075.1). Taxonomy (NCBI): domain Bacteria; kingdom Pseudomonadati; phylum Myxococcota; class Myxococcia; order Myxococcales; family Myxococcaceae; genus Corallococcus; species Corallococcus sp. CA041A. The sequence goes on along the minus strand of NZ_RAWF01000409.1, from coordinate 902 downwards.
ATCACGGAGAACCACGACGTCTTCTTCGGTGGGCAGATCCGCTCCACGCGCTTCCGCTACGGCACCAACGGGGACGACTACTGGTCGGCCCAGAGCGAGACGGAAGACGCGGGCTACGAATGGAACCGCTTCGACATCTGGCCTGACGCCGTGCCGAACTACCCCACCGCTGCGCAGCGCGTGGACGACAACGTCTCTGGCATGGCTCCGGCGTCCAACGGCGGCGTGTGGGTGAGCTCCTTCTACTTCGGCCTCGCCCGCCTGAGCGCCGACGGAGCCGTGGAGACCAAGGTGATGCAGGACCTGGTCAACTACGCGCCCGCCAGCGGCAGCAACCCCGCGATGGCCCCGACCTCTTCCGTGGCGACGGACCCGTGGGATGGCAGCCTCTGGGTGGGCGCCAACTGGTGGGGCGGCATCACGCGCCTGAAGGGCGGCGGCACGGTGAAGTACAGCGGTGACGTCTTCGGCAACGTGCTCACCTCCGTCAGCAGCGTGTCCGACATCCAGTTCGACCGCTCCGCCGGCAAGCGCCGCGTCCTCGTCTCCTTCGAGGGCACCAAGAACGCGAAGACCGGCGTCGTCACCCCGGGCCTCATCGGTATCTACGAAGGCGACTGACGCCGCATCCGCACCGAAGTCCTGACACGGCCGTCCTTCCCATCATGGGGAGGGCGGCCGTTGTCTTGGCGCCCACCTGGGTCACCGCGATGCTTTCATCCTGAAGTATCCCAACCCGCGGACGTCGCGGGCGTCTCGCACCGCGAGAAAACAAACTGGCACGCACGCTTTTGACGCGCCGTGCCCGGCTACCCACCTGCCGGGCACGGCCTGCACCGACAGACAGCCCGCGCGGGCCGGAAGCCGTCTAGAATCCCGCCCGCTCATGTCCACCGTCCCTC
>NZ_RAWF01000408.1:0-5253 GCF_003612075.1 Corallococcus sp. CA041A | reverse complement strand
GGGGCGGGCAGGGGAACGAAGAGGCGGACCACGGCGGCTTCCTTGAAGGGGAGGGCGCCCGGAGGATAGCCCTCCATGCGTCCAGGGTTCGTCTTTCCGCAACCCGCGAGCGCCCGGCCGTGTCCCGTTCCTGCTATGGCGCGCCCCACGCCCATGGCCACCCTCGTCATCGAGTCCACCCGCTCCGGCTTCGTCGAATCCCTCCACACCGTGTCCGTCGCGGTGGTGAGCGCGGAGGGCACGCGCGTCGCGTACGCGGGCGACCCGGAGCGCGTCACCTTCTGGCGCTCGGCGGCGAAGCCCTTCCAGTCGTTGCCCATGGTCCAGGATGGCGCGGCGGATCGCTACGGCTTCGGCCCGCGCGAGCTGGCGCTCTCCTGCGCGTCCCACTCCAGCGAGCCCGTGCACCGCGCCCTCGCCATGCGGATGCTGAGCGCCTCAGGCTGCGAGGAGCGCCACCTCGCGTGCGGCCCGCACCCGTCGCTGTCGCCCGCGGTCGCCGAGGAGGCCCTCAAGGCGGGCATCGTGCTCACGCCCCGGTGGAACAACTGCTCCGGCAAGCACGCGGGGATGCTCGCGCTGGCGCGGCACCACGGCTGGGACGTCCAAGGCTACGCCAGCGAAGGACACCCGGTGCAGGAGCGCATCCAGGACGAAATCGCCAAGTGGACGGGCCTGCCGAGCGACGCGCTGGTGAAGGCCGTGGATGGCTGCCTCGCCGTCTGCTTCGGCCTGCCGCTCAGCGCCATGGCCACCGCGTGGGCCCGCTTCGGCGTCTCGGAAGCTCCCGCCGCGCGCCGCCTGCGGGAGGCCATGCTCGCGCACCCGGAGCTGGTCGCGGGCAAGGGCCGCGCGTGCACGGACCTGATGACGGCCTTCCAGGGTGAGGCTGTGGTGAAGATTGGCGCGGAGGGCGTCTACTGCGCCGCGCTGCCCAAGGCCCGCCTGGGCGTGGCCATCAAGGTGGAGGATGGCGATGCCCGCTGCGCCGCGCCCGCGCTCCTCGCGGTCCTGCGCCTCATCGCGGAGCAGCAGGGCCTGTCCCTGCCCATGACGGGCCTGGAGCACCACGCGGAGCCGCGCATCCTCAATACCCGGAACGAAGTCGTGGGCTCCCTGCGCGCGGCCGGAACACTCGCGTTCACCTGAGGCCCGCTGTAGCGCGGAAGGTCACACGCGCCGCGCTCCCCGTAACCTGCCCCGCTACAACCGCGCCCGTGCCCCTTGGAACTCCGAGGCCTCAGCGGCAGGCACGCGGACTGCAAAGCCTGCCAGTCACACGGCGGGACTCGCGAGGTCCTGACGCCAAGGGGGAAAGCCTCGCGAGTCCAGATGGGGTCGGGTAAGCGAACCAGGTTTCGCTGCCCGACCCCCTCTTGTTTCTAGCGCTTCAAGTCGATGCGCACCCACTCGCCCTGCTGCGCGCCCTCCAGCACGGTGCACCCCAGGTTGCGGTACGCGGCCTCCACGTCCGCGCGCTGATGCGCGAGCACGCCGGCCAGCACCAGCCGGTCCTTCGCCTTGGGCACGATGAGGGGCGCCAGCTCGATGAGCGTGTTGGCCAGGATGTTCGCGAGCACCAGGTCGAAGGTGCCGGACACCTCCGTCAGCTCGCGCCCGGAGATGTCCAGGTCGGGCGTCTGGTTGTCGGTGCAGTTCTCCTGGGCCAGTTCCACGGAGGTGGGGTCGTTGTCGGTGCCCACCACGTGGCCCGCGCCCAGCTTCTTCGCCGCGATGGCGAGCACGCCCGTGCCGGTGCCCACGTCCAGCACGCTCGCGCCCGGGTGCGTGGACATGAAGTCATCCACCGCCGCCAGGCACAGCGACGTGGTGGGGTGGTCCCCCGTGCCGAAGGCCATCTTCGGCTCGATGACGAGCTTCACCTTGTCCGCCGGCGCGTTCACCACGTCCCAGGGCGGGCCCACCCACAGGCGGCCCACCTGCACGGACTTGATGAGCGACTTCCACTCGTTGCTCCAGTCCTGCTGCGGCTGCTCGTCCAGGGACAGGCGCGCGGTGGGGTGGCTCTCCGCCACCGCGTCGCGGGCGTCCTCCGCGCTCTCGCGGTCCTCGAAGTAGGCGACGACGATGGACTCGCCCTTCGTGGGGGCGCGCACACCCGGCATGGTGGGCGTCTCCGTGTCGCGGACCTCCAGGCCCAGGGCTCCGGCCTCATGGAGCAGGTCCTGGAGGATTTCGGAGGACTCCTCCGCGATATCCACGGTGAGTGACAGGTAGGTCTGGGACATGGCGCCCCTTCTACCGCACCCGGTGCGGCGTGGAAGCGCCGTCGTCGTGACGCTTCCACGCTCGCGATGGGGTACCTACGGACCGACGACGGACATGGCCATGCGGTCGAAGTCGATGACCCGGCGGGCCACCTCCTGCACGTCCTCCGCCGTCACCTTCGCCACGTGCTCGGAGTAGTGCAGGAAGTTGTCCAGCCCGATGCCGTAGCAGGTGTCCAGCGCCAGCAGCGTCGCGCGGGCGCTGTTTCGCTGCAGGTCGATTTCATACGCCCCGATGATGTGCTGCTTGGCGCGCTCCAGCTCCGCGGCCGGAATCGGCTCGTCGCGGATCCGCTGCAATTCGCGGCGCATGCCCTCCACCGCCGCCTCCACCTTCTCCGGGCTCGTGCCCATGTAGACGGCGAAGTAGCCGGGGTCCAACCCGTCCATGGAGAAGCTGCTCACGCTGTAGGCCATGGAGCGCTTGTCGCGCAGCTCGATGAAGAGCCGCCCGCCCTGGCCGGACAGCACCGTGGACAGCACGTCCAGCACCACCCGCCACGGGTCGCCCAGCCGCGCCGCCTGGAAGCCCATCACCAGGTGCGTCTGCGCGCGCGCGAGCACCTTCTTCTCCGTGCGCGGAGCGGACGGAGGCGCTTCCGGCCGCACCTGCTTCGGGGCCAGCGCGCCGCCGCGCGACCTACCGAAGTACTCGTTCGCCAGCGCCCGCACCTGCTCCACGTCCACGTCGCCCACCACGCTGAGCGTCATCTGCGACGGGTCCATGTACGACCGGTGGTACGCGCGCAGCTGCTCGGGCCCCAGCGCCTCCACGGACGCCTTCTCGCCCAGCATGGACAGACGGTACGGGTGCTCCTGGTAGAGCGTGCGCGAGAACAGCTCGAACGCCAGGCCCGACGGCTTGTCCTCGCGGGTGAGGATGTCCTGCAGCAGCAGCGCGCGCTCCCGCGCCACCTCCTCCTCGCGGAAGGCGGGGTTCACGAGCACGTCCGCGAACAGCCGGAAGCCCTGCTCGAAGTAGCGCGACAGGAAGTCCGCCTTCACGCTCACGGAGTTGCGGCCGCCCTGGCCGGTGAGGTTGCCCGCGTACAGGTCCGTCAGGTGGGAGATGTCATCCGCGCTGAGCGTCGTGGTGCCCTTGGTGAGGGCGCGGCTGAGCAGCGTGGTGATGCCGTTGTCCTCGGGCGTCTCGTAGCGCACGCCGCCGATGAACGCCGCGCGCATGGAGAACAGCGGCACGTGCGGCTCCACGCGGATGATGAGCGTGGCGCCGGAGGGCAGCTTCTCCTGCACCACCTCCGAACGCGCGGACGCGATGGCGCTCCGGGCCGGACGCGGCGGGGCCTCCGGGGGAGGCTGCTTCGCGGCGCGCTCCGGGGGCGTGACGCCGGGGCTCTTCGCCGCTTCATCCAGCGCGGCGTGCACGAGCGCCTCCGTCAGCTCCGCGGCGGGAGGCACCAGCGCGGTGACGACGGCGTGCTCCAGCCGCAGGTACTTCTGGGCCACGCGGCGCAGGTCCTCCGGCTTCAGGTTGCGGATGTTCTCCAGGTAGCGGGCCTCCGACTCCAGGCCGCCCGGAGACGTCTGGTAAGAGCCCAGGTTGCGCGCGGTGCCCTGCACCGTCTCCTTGCGGTAGACGGACTCCGCCTCCACCACCGACTGGATGGTGCGCAGCTCGTCCTCGGGCACGACCGTGGTGCGCAGCGCCTCCAGCACGCGCGCCGTCTGCGTGAGCGCCTTCAGCGACTGCGCGGGCGGCAGCGTCAGCGACACGGAGAAGATGCCCGGGTCCTTGGGCGTGTACGCGGACGCGTGCACGTCGTTGACCAGGTGCTGGCGGCGCTTCACCTCGCGCACCAGCCACGACGAATTGCCCTGGCCGGCGAGCATCGCCAGCACGTCCAGCGCGGGCACGTCCGGGTGCTCCAGCTCCGGGATGGCGAAGGCCAGGTGCAGATAGGCCTCCTTCACGTCCTCCGTCTGGATGAGCACGCGGCGGCCCGTGGACGGCGGATCGCGAGGACGCTCCACCGGGCCCACGTAGGGCCGGCCCCAGTCACCGCCGAAGATCTCCTCCACCCACTGGCGCAGCTCCGCCTCGTTCAGGTCGCCCGCGACGGAGAGCACCAGGTTCCTGGGCGTGTAGTGCCGGTGGTAGAACTCCAGCACCTTCTCGCGGGTGAAGCTGCGCACGCTCTCCTCGGTGCCGATGACGGGCAGCCGGTAGGGGTGCGTCTGGAACGCGGCGGTGAACAGCCCGCGGGACGCGCGCCGCGACGGGGAGTCGTAGCTGCGCTTGATCTCCTCGCACACGACCTCGATTTCGCGCGCCAGTTCGTCCTTGTCGAACGCGGAGCGGCGCACCGCGTCCCCCAGGATGTCCAGGCCCGTGCGGGCGAACTGGCTGGCGATGACGATGTGGTAGACGGTCTGGTCGAAGGACGTCCAGGCGTTGATTTCGCCGCCGTGCGCCTCGATGTCCCGGGCGATTTCACCGGGCCCCCGGCGCTCCGTGCCCTTGAACAGCATGTGCTCGTGCAAGTGAGCGAGTCCGGCCTGGTCGGGCCTTTCGTCCGCGCTGCCGGCCTTGACCCAGACCTGGAAGGCCGCGACCTTGGCGGCGTGCTGCTCCTCGAAGACGACGGTGAGCCCGTTGGGCAGGGTGTAGCGGATGGCCATAGGAGTGGTCCGAAGCTGTCATCCCCTGCCGAGGAGAGGCAAGGCGAGGTGTGATGTTTGCTCCATTGGCTAACGTCCCGCCCCCTCCACGTCGAGCGGACCGTGCCGTCCGCCTCCCACCAGGCAGGCGAAGCGGCGCGGTGTCCATCGCGTAACTGGTGGAAACCCCCCGTGGCCGGTAAATTGGGCCGCGCACATGCCGTCTCCCCCGGACGAGGCGGATCCGCTCGCGGACCTGAAGGAATTGTTGGATGACGGCGACGCCCCGGTGGCGGCGCCCGCTCCGGCGCCCCCCAGGCCACTCGCGGTTCCCAGGCCTCCCCCC
>NZ_RAWF01000407.1:0-5268 GCF_003612075.1 Corallococcus sp. CA041A | reverse complement strand
TCCCCGCTCCTGCCCCCCGGTCTCCTGGAACGTCTGCTGGCGGAAGCCATGGGCCGGGGCGCGGACTTCGCGGAGGTGTACGTGGAGCGCACGTCCACGACCGCCGTGGTGCTGGAGGAGCAGCGCATCCGCAGCGCGCAGGTGGGCCTGGTGCAGGGCGTGGGCGTGCGGGTCATCGCCGGGGCCAAGGTGGGCTATGCCTACTCCGACGACTGGGACGAGGCCGCGCTCGTCCGCGCCGCGCGCACCGCCGCGATGATTGCCCAGGGCGGCGGCTCCGAGCGCGCCTACCCCGTCAAGCGCGTGCCGGTGCCCAGCCACTACCGCGTGGCCCAGCCGCTGGAGGACGTGGCGGTGGCGCGCAAGACGGCGCTCCTCACCCGCGCGAATACGGCCGCCCGCGCCTTCGACTCGCGCATCCAGCAGGTGAACGCGTCCTACGTGGATCAGACCAAGCGCATCGCCGTGGCCAACACCACCGGCCGCTTCAGCGAGGACACGCAGGACCAGTCCCGCATGAGCGTGCACGTGGTGGCGCTGGGGAAGAACGGCGAGCGGCGCACCGGAATGTACGGCAGCGGCGGCCGGGTGTCCTTCAGCTACTGGGACGGCGTGACGCCGGAGTCCGTGGCGGAGGAGGCCGCGCGCCAGGCCATCGCCACGCTGGGCGCGGTGGACTGCGTGGCGGGGCCGCAGACGGTGGTGCTGGCGCCGGGCTGGAGCGGCATCCTCCTGCACGAAGCCGTGGGCCACGGCCTGGAGGCGGACTTCATCCGCAAGGGCACGTCGCTGTTCGCGGGCAAGCTGGGGGAGAAGGTGGCCTCGGAGCTGGTGACGGTCATCGACGACGGCACGGTGTCCAGCGCGCGCGGCTCCATCAACATCGACGACGAGGGCGTGCCCGGCGAGCGCAAGGTCCTCATCGAGAACGGCGTCCTCAAGGGCTACCTCTATGATCAGCTCAACGCGAAGCTGATGAACCAGCGCTCCACGGGCAGCGGCCGGCGGGAGTCGTTCAAGAGCCTGCCCCTGCCGCGCATGACGAACACCTTCCTGGCGCCCGGAGACCACGCGCCGGAGGACATCCTCAAGGAGGTGAAGCGCGGGCTGTACTGCGCCACCTTCGGCGGAGGCCAGGTGGACATCAGCAACGGCAACTTCGTCTTCGAGGTCAGCGAGGCCTACCAGATTGAAGACGGCAAGCTGGGCCGCCCGGTGAAGAACGCCATCCTGATTGGCGTGGGGCCGGAGGCGCTGAAGAACATCAGCCGCGTGGGCTGCGACCCGATGCCGGACCCCGGCATGGGCGTCTGCGTGAAGGACGGGCAGATGATGCCCGTGGGGGTGGGCCTGCCCACCGTGCGCATCGACAACGTCACCGTGGGCGGAACGAAGGTCGGCTGAGGACAACCGTGAACTACGAACAGCTCGCGAAGAAGGTCGTTCAGCGCGCCGTGAAGAAGGGCGCGAAGCAGGCGGAGGCGTATCTGGAGGTGGGCCGCCAGAGCAGCGTGCGCGTCCGCGAAGGGCAGATTGAGGACCTCACGGAGGCCACCAGCAAGGGCCTGGGCATCCGGGTCATCGTGAAGGACCGGCTGGGCTTCGCGTACACGTCCGACTTCACGCCCGCGGGCCTGGAGCGCGTGGTGGACCTGGCCGTGCAACTGGCGGAGGCCGCCGCGCCCAACAAGCTCAACGGCCTGCCCGGCGCGAAGGACCTGGGCAAGCGCGGCGACACCGGCATCCTCTTCGACCCCAAGGTCGCGAACCTGCCCGGGGACTGGAAGATACAGGCCGCGCTGGAGGCGGAGCGCGCGGGCCGGGCCCAGGACGCGCGCGTCGTCACCTTCGACTCCGTGTCCGCCGGTGACTTCGTGGCGGAGGTGTACCTCGCGTCCAGCGAGGGCACGTCCGGCGGCTACTCCGGCACGTACGTGTACCTGGTCGCGGTGCCGGTGGCGTCGCAGAACGGGCAGCTCCAGACGGGCTACTGGCTGGACTACAAGCGCTTCCTGGACGACCTGGAGTCCCCCGAGTCCATCGGCCGTGAGGCCACGAAGCGCGCCGTGCGCATGCTGGGCGCGAAGCCGGTGAAGACGCAGCAGGTGCCGGTGGTGTTCGACCCGCTGGTGGCCGCGAGCTTCGTGGGCAACCTGTCCCAGGCCGCCAACGGCAACGCCGTGTACCAGCAGTCCAGCGTGCTCGCACCCCACCTGGGCAAGCGGCTCGCGGGAAAGCACGTCACGCTGGTGGATGACGGCCTGCTGCCCCGGGGCCTGGCCACCGCGCCGTTCGACGGAGAGGGCGTCCCCACGCGCCGCACGCCCATCCTGGATCAGGGCGTGCTGTCCGGCTTCCTCTACGACGCCTTCACCGCGCGCAAGGCGAAGGCGCGCACCACGGGCAACGCGTCGCGCGGCTACAGCGCGCTGCCGGGCATCGGCACCACCAACCTCTACCTGGAGAAGGGCACCAGGACGCCGGAGGAGTTGATCCGCGAAGTGCCCCAGGGCCTCTACGTCACCGCCCTGCTGGGCCACGGCGCGGATCCGGTGTCCGGGGACATGTCCTGCGGGGCCAACGGCCTTTGGATCGAGAACGGTGAGCTGACCCACCCGGTGCAGGAGGTGACCGTCGCGGGCCACCTCCTCCAGATGTTGAAGGACGTGGACGCGGTGGGCAGCGACCTCCAGTTCCGGGGCGGCAGCGTGGGTGCGCCCACTGTCCGCTTCCGACAGCTCACCGTGTCGGGCGCGTAGCCAGCCCGGCCCGGTCGCCTACGCTCGCGGACCTCCTCCCCCAACGGTACGAGGTCCGTGCGCATGGCCGCGAAGTCCGCTCGCAAGTCCGCCCCCGCGAAGTCGAAGTCGGCCACGCCGCGCAAGCCGCGCCGCAAGAAGGCCGAACCGAAGTCGCGGGGCCTGAGCGCGGCGGAGGTGGCGAGCGAGGCCGTGGCCTTCCCCGACGCCCTCCTCCAGGCCGTGCGCGAGGACGGCGGACAGGTGCTGTCCGTCTACCGCGACCCGCTGGGCGGACACCCCGTCGTCTTCGCCGTGCTCCCCATCGACAAGGTGGAGCCCACGCCCTACCAGCGCGACCTGTCCGAGCCCCACGTCAAACGGCTCGCGACCGCCATGGAGCGCCTGGACCGCTTCCTCGACCCCGTCATCGCGGTGCGCATGAACGGCCGCTACTGGACGCCCAACGGCAACCACCGCCTCAACGCCAGCAAGCTGCTGGGCGCGAAGTCCATCGTCGCGCTGCTCCTGCCGGACGAGGACGTGGCCTACCAAATCCTCGCCCTCAACACGGAGAAGGCCCACAACCTGAAGGAGCGCTCGCTGGAGGTCATCCGCATGGCGCGGGGCCTCGTCGGCGCGAACCGCCAGGGCAAGGAGTCCGCCTTCTCCCACCTCTTCGAGGAGCCCTCCTTCCTCACCCTGGGCGCCGCCTACGAGAAGCGCCCCCGCTTCTCCGCGGGCGCCTACCACCCCTTCGTCAAGGTGGTGGACGGCTTCCAGGACGTGCCGCTGGCACAGGCCCTGGCCGTGCGCGACGCCCAGGCGGAGCAGCTGCTGGAGCTGGACGACGCGGTGGTCGCCGTCGTCAACGCCCTCAAGGAGCGAGGCCTCCAGAGCCCCTACCTCAAGAACTTCGTCGTCGCCCGGCTCAACTTCCTGCGCTTTCGCAAGGACGGCCCACCTCCCACCTTCGAAACCACCGTGCGCCGCATGCTGACCAGCGCCCTGCGCTTCAACGTGGACAAGGTGCGCCGCGAGGACATTGGCCGCATGGGCGGCGGCCCCATGGAACCGGACGAAGAGCAGGCCTGATGGGAATGGGGATTGCAGGGCAGTGTTGAGAGGCCCCGCACTCCCATGACATCTCCCACGGTCCTGGTCGTCGACGACGACCGCGCCAACCTCGATTCCGTCGCCCGCATCTTCCAGCGGGAAGGCTTCGCCACGTTGTCCGCCGCGCAAGGCACGGAGGCGCTGGAGATGCTCCGGCGCCCCGAGGTCAGCGTCATGGTCACCGACCTGATGATGCCCGGCATGGACGGCCAGGAACTGCTCAAGGCCAGCCGCGCCATCCGCCCGGACGTGGAGGTGGTGCTGATGACCGCCTACGGCACGGTGGAGACGGCCGTGGCCGCCATGAAGGACGGCGCCTACGACTTCATCACCAAGCCCCTCAAGCGCCACGCCCTGGTGAAGGCCGTGCAGAAGGCGCTGGAGAAGCAGGCGCTCGTCCAGGAGAACACCTCCCTCAAGGCGAAGCTCGCGGAGATCAACCCCTCGGGCGGGCGCGCCATGGTGGGCCAGTCCCCCGCCTTCCGCGCCATGCTGGACACCATCCGCCAGGCGGCGCCCTCCACCGCCACGGTGCTCTTGCTGGGCGAATCCGGCACCGGCAAGGAGCTGGCCGCCAGAGCGCTGCATGAGCACTCCGCCCGGGCGAAGCAGTCCTTCATCGCCGTCAACTGCGGCGCCATTCCAGAGAGCATCCTGGAGGCGGAGCTCTTCGGCGTGGAGCGCGGCGCGTACACCGGCGCCGTCACCCGCCGAGAGGGCCGCTTCGAGCGCGCCAGCGGCGGCACCCTCTTCCTGGACGAGGTGGGCGAGATGCCCCTCTCCGCGCAGGTGAAGCTCTTGCGCGTGCTCCAGGAGGGAGAGCTGGAGCGGCTGGGCGGCACGCAGACGGTGAAGGTGGACGTGCGGCTGGTCGCCGCCACCAACAAGGACCTGCAGAAGGAGGTCGCCGAAGGGCGCTTCCGCGAGGACCTCTACTACCGCCTGCACGTGGTGGAGATCCGCGTGCCCGCGCTCGCGTCGCGCCGCGAGGACATCCCGCTGCTGGCGGAGGCCTTCCTGCGCCGCTTCTCCGCGAAGAACGGCAAGGTGCTGCGCGGCTTCTCCCCGGACGCCCTGGGCGTGCTGGAGAACTACGCGTGGCCCGGCAACGTGCGTGAGCTGGAGCACGCCGTGGAGCGCGCCGTGGTGCTGGCCCGCACGGACGTGCTGGAGGCCAGTGACCTGCCGGAGTCCGTGCGCAAGGGGCCCCTGGGCTCCGCTGGACAGCTGGTCATCCCCATCGGGACGCCCATGGAGGAGATTGAAAGGCGCGTCATCCACGAGACCCTGCGCCACACGCGCGGGGACAAGACGCTCGCCGCCCGCCTGCTGGGCATCGCCGCGCGCACCATCTACCGCAAGCTCGAGCGCGAGCAGGGCGGCCCGGACGCGCCTCCAGTCCCCCCCTCCCCTC
>NZ_RAWF01000406.1:0-5416 GCF_003612075.1 Corallococcus sp. CA041A | reverse complement strand
GGAGATGCTCTCCTTGAGTGGGTCGAGTGACAGCGCCAGCGCCACGCCGAACTTGTCCCAGTCACTCAGCCCCATCACGTCTTCGAGCAACGAGATGCAGTCGCCCCTACGAAGCCCCGGCTCGCAGTAGCCCCCGAAGGCACGGTCCGACGCCTGCGGCCCTCGGGAGAAGGACGCGCGGACCCATTCCACTGACCGCGAAGCCCGGAGGTGCAGGGGTGTCACCAGAACCAGCTCGGTCAGCGCGTTCTCGAAGGCACCCTGCCCCACGGTCACGGCCTGGATGGGAGAAGGCGGGCTGTACTCGATGGGTGCACCTTCGCCGGTATCCAGCCGCACCCTGCCCCTTGGGGTGGCACACGCACTGAGCAAGGCGAGGATCAGGACAGCGATCTGGACTCGAAAGGCCATGGACCCCTCCGGGTCCACTCCCTAGCGTGTGGCTCGACCCGAGGGGAAGCCCGGTGGGTATTTGAAGAAGGGAGCGCGCGGATGGACCCAGCAGCCCGTGAGCGGATCACCCTCGTTGAGGTGCTTGAACGGACGGCGCCCTTCCCTGTCTTCACCGCCACCCTTCAGGCCGCGGTGCAGCGTCTGGAGACCGAAGGCGTGAGCAGCCTGCTCAGCATCCAGTTCCACGCCCGGCCCGACGACACGGAGGTCGGCGCGGTCATCACGTTCGCGGACTCGCGCCAGGTCATGGAACACATCCGGAGGATCTCCGGGTGGCCGGAGTTCAAAGCGCTCCTCGGCGTCGCGAAGCCTGTGGACGTGCGCGTCTACGGGCGGCTCGGCGAGGAGGCGCAGGCCTGGCTCCGGACCATGAACGTCGTGAGCAAGGTCTTCGAAAGTCCCGTGGCGGGCTTCGTCCGGTGAGCCGGCCACCGGTCGCCATCAGCTCGCGGCGCGCAGGGGCACGTTCGCGGTCCGGGTCGCCACATCCACCCGTCCGAGCCATGCGCTCAAACGCTCGCGCCGCTCGACCTCCGCGCCCTGCCAGGGCGTGAGCGGCGTCCGCAGACTGTGCAGCTGCGCGAACAGGGCCAGGTCCGCCACGCTCAGCGCCCCTGACAACCAGAAGCCCTGCTCCGGCGCCCGCGCATCCAGCTGATCCAACAGCGCCCCGAACCGGCGCCAGCAGGCCTCCGGGCCCGCGCGCCAGACATCCCTCGCCACCAACCGCTCCACCTGCTTGCGCCGGATCAGCGTCGGAACCACCGCGCGCACCGGCGCCGGCATGAAGTGGAAGAACGTGGCGCGCGTCCGGGGCCAGTTGCGGTCATCCGCCCAGCGTGCCGCGACCAGGAAGCCATTGAGGGACGTGTCCGCCAGCTCCTCCCAGAGCAGCGCCTCTGGCGACGCGTCGATGCGGCCCGGCGCCAGCTGCTGGATGCGCGCGAGGATGGCCGTGGAGTCCGGCACCGCCTCCGCTCCCACCAGCAACACCGGCACCTGTCCCGTGGGATTGTGCGCGCGGTGCGAGGCCGGGTTGTCCGCGCAGCCTCGCGCGTAGGGCAGCCCCGCGTACTTCAGGGCCCGGTGGGCCTTCAGGCAGAACGGCGAGTAGCTCTCGACGCCAGGCAGGCCGGTGTCGGCCAGCTCCAGCAGGGTCAGGGGTGGCAAGGCGTTCGGGGTCATGAAGCCACGCTATGCCTCCGCTGTGACAGCCGTCTGTCAGGATAGTGAGAAGGCGGCCCGGCTCAGTCCTCCCGGAGGATGTCTGCCCACTTCAGGGTGGAGATCTCCTCCTGGAACGGAGCGAGCATGAGCTTCCGGTAGTCCATCACCACCTGGGTCATCTTCGTTTCGAGGAACGTCCGGACCTCTTCACGGATCCTGAAGTAGTCGTCGATCCCCTTCAGTGCTTCCCGGATGTCCGCCATCTCGTCCCCGGTGTAGCCGTTGGTGAACTCCTCGCGGGTCCGCACGCGCATGAGGAAGTGCGTGAGTTCGTCCGCGACGACCGGGGGGATGAACTCGTGGTGCATGGCGATGAAGGCGGCGATCTCGTTCTTCGTGCCGCCCAGGAAGTTGACGTTCTTCGGATCCAGCGAGGCGCCGCTCAGGGTGTTGCAGTACGCCCGCATCACGTCCTTGAGCGCCGCCAACTGGCGCACGTCCGCGACGGATTGAATCTGATAGTTCGTCAGGGGCTTCAGCTTGCTCCCGAGATTTCCCTGGGGCGAGACCAGCATGAAGGAAGCCGCGCCCAGGACGTCGATGCGGCATCGCTCCGAGAACCTCTTCCGCAGCCCGATGGCGGCCTCCTTCACGGCGTTCTCGCGGTGCGACAGGCTCCGGAAGAGCCAGCCTTCGTCGCAGATGAGCTCCAGCTCTGACTCGTCGACCCCCCGGCCCTTCTGCTTGAGGAGGTCGCTGCTGACCAGCAGCTTCGCCACCCCCGAAGGGCTGTCATTCACCTCCTGGCCGATGCAGTAGACGTAGATGTCGACGTCCTGGATGTCCGTGACGAGCGTCTTCTTCTTCGTGATGACCTCGTTCTCGCCCTTGCCCGCCTTCTCATCCTCCAGCGAGTAGGCCTGCACGCGGAGCTGCGTGCTGCTGGAGCTTGCGACCTCCGCCAGGCTCACCCCCTTCTTGAACTCCGACGTGACGGACTGGTTCACGTAGGTCCCACTCTTGGCGAGCTTGGGCGCGTGCACGAGCAGGGAGTTGGCGAGGATGTTCACGCCGGACCGCACCAGCCAGTGCACCTCATGGCCATAGCGGATGGCCTGTTCGACCGCGTCGATCGCCGCGTTCCCGCCCTGGACGACGATCCGCTTGCGCTTCTTCCCGTTCACCACGAGGAAGCGCATGAGCTGATCCATGTCCATGATCCGCCGGTCCCGCTCCCACCCCTTGGGGACCTTGATGCCGTTGGCCTCCGTGGGCTTGAGGTAGCTCCCGTTGCCCGTCATCAGGAGCAGCTCGCGGGCCTTGATGGGGTCACGCACCTTCTCGGACTTCATCGGCGTGAAGGTGATCTCGAAGTGCGCCTTGTCCTCGTCGATGTTCGGCTTCCACTCGATCTTCGTCACGTTGCCCCAGACACGGGTCAGGCCCCGGTTCATGGCGCGGCCGATGACGTTCAACCACTCGTCCTTGAAGCTCTCGCGGGTCGTGTAGCCCTGGGACTGCTCGAACAGGACATCCTCTCCGTCGACGGGGTCACTCGTGTTGAAGACCCGCTCCCACTCTTCCTTCACCTTGCTCCGGGACTGGGTGTTCTTGAAGGAAGAGAGCGGCCGGGTGCTGATGACCTGGCGGGTGTGATTGACGACGTAGTTGCCGCCTCGCCCCGTGTACCGGTCGTTCTTGCCGATGTGCCACGGATTGCTCATGCCGATGAGCACCGTGTTCTTGAGCACGGCGCGCTCGGACGTGAGGTCCAGGAGCGACTTGTCCTCCGGGGCCTTCTGCATGTCGATGTCCTTGTCACCGACGAACAGCAGGTGCTTCAGCGCCTTCCTGCGAGCCTCCTCGTTCTTGATCTTCCCGAACTGCTTCTTGAACTGCTCCCGGACGTCCGACGTGAGGTCGGACCCCATGCGCGCATCGAGGTAATACATGGCACCGCCACCGGCGCCGATGATGGCCTTGTCGAAGATGGACATGGGGTCCTCCCGGAGGTCACGGGCCTACTGGCCGTTGTACTTGAGGTCGCGCGGGTTCACGGGCTGCGTGCCACGGAGCAGGTCGACGGCCTCGAAGGCCTTCATGCCGCTGTTGCCCTGCGTCGCCGCCTGCCACGCGGGCAGCGACTTGAAGGCGAACACCATGTCGAAGTCCATGGGCACCGTCCCGGGATCCAGCGGCACGTTGCCCGGGTTGTCCTGGAACCACTTCATCCAGGCCGCGGAACCGGGCTGCTCGAGGACCAGCGCGTCGCCCACGACCGTCGGCGGCATCGTGGTGGTGGGCAGCAGGAACGTCTTCATGGGCCACTCCGCCACGCTGTGGCAGCTCATGCACGACGAGGCCTGCACGGCCGGCACGATCTGCCCGTTGATGGAGGCCGGTGCCACCACCGCGCCGTCGTTCGGGCCGGACAGACGGCCACCCCACCCCAGCGTCGCCGTGGAGTACGCGGGCGCCGCGGGGTTGATGACCGTCTCCTGCAGCGGCGTGCCCGGGTTCAGCGTGGAGTTGACGTTGGGATCATCCCCCCACATCGCGCCCAGGGGGATCATCTTGTCCCAGGGGCTGCCGGGCACTCGCATGTCGTAGACGAGCGTGGAGAACACCCAGCCCGTCTTGGGCGCCGTCTTGGTGTCCTTGACGATGATGTCGAACTGCATGATCGACGCGTTCATCGTCACCGGCTTCGCGCCCGTGGGCCCGTTGGGCGGCGGCACGTAGACGGGCCACAGCGACGCGCCCTGCATCACCGGCCAGTCCTTCGCCAGCGCGCTGGTCAACGCCACCTTGATGACAATGGACCCTTCCGGGAACTGCGCGGACGTGTTGGTGAGCGTGGGGCTCATGGCCGTCTTGCCCCACACCTGCCCCAGCGCGGACGCCGCCACCTTGTCGTAGTAGGTGAGCACGTACGTCGTCATGTCGACCTTGAGGCCGGACGCGGCGAAGGTGGCCGCGGGGAACTCGGAGCCCACGTACGTGCCGTGGATGCTCTCGCGGATGGAGGCGAGCCACGGCTCGTTGTACCAACCCTCCTTCGCCGCATCCCACCGGGGATAGTTGTAGAGCAGCGTCTGCATGGATGGCGCGATGTAGGCCTTCAGCGCGTTGACGTACGCGAGCGCGTTCGCCTTGGAGATGGGCTGCCCCCTGAGCGCGGCGATCCACGGCGGATTGGCGGGCGGCGCCACGGGCGTTTGCGGATAGTCGTGGCTCAGGCTGAACATCGGGCCCGAGTACTGCCAGGACGGCGGAATGCTGCCGTTGCTGTCCGCGAAGGGGTTGGCGTTCACGGAGTTGCGCTCGAACGCCTCGCGAGCCGCGGCGAACGGCGTGCGGGCCTTCGCGGGCTCCGCGGGCGCGGTGGCGGAGACCGGCACCACGTTGGCGGTGGGCGCCTTCTTGGGCGGAGACTTTGATTCCGCCGCGTCGGCCTCCGGCACCTTGCAGCCGGAGAGGGACAGCGCCACGCAGCCGGTAAGGCTCAGGACGCCTGACATCAGGGATTGGCGAGAACGCTTCATGGACGAGCAGACCTTCGTGGGCCACACCGCGCCCGAGTGGGGTGGTACGCGAGACCGTGCGACAGGGCGGCGGACCCGCTGTCCGCCGCGTCCGCCCTGCACTGCACACGGCGATCCACTTCCCAGGAATGCGTCGTTTCCTCTGCGAGCCGGCTTCGGCGGCACGCCCACCCGCTCGAAGCGCGTCTTCACCGCAAGCGATTGCGTTCGCGCGCGACGCACGCCCCGCCCCCCTCCCCGCGGTCCAGGGT
>NZ_RAWF01000405.1:0-5430 GCF_003612075.1 Corallococcus sp. CA041A | reverse complement strand
CTTCTCCACCCGGTAGCGCCCCGCCACCACCTGCCCGGGGACAAGGCCCTGGCTCGTGGGCACCAGGGGCTGCGGCGTCACCGCGCCCTGGATCAACGTGCCGCCCGGAGACACGGGCGTCCGCACCTGCGGCAGCGTCGGCTCCGAGCCATCCTCCGCCACGGCGTTGCCCGGCCGCGCGTTCAACGCCTCCGGGCCCAGGTAGGTCAACCCTCCGCTGTCACGGTCCTTGGAATGCACCCGCCCTCCCCTCTCACGACTCCAGCAGCGAGACGGGGGCCGGCGCGCCTGCGCCTTCGATGTCCAGGTGGGGCGTGGGCAGGTTGTATTCAGCGGCGGCGATGGTGGCCTCCACCATGATGGGGCCGGAAATCTCCGTGGGCTCGCCCTGGCAGAGCACCTCCACCACGTGCTCCAGCGTCCACTTGCCCATGCGGCTCACCTCCAGCTGCTTGCCGTTGAACTTCGCCGTGTCCGCCAGCTGATCGCTCGCGGTGAGCTTGGCCTCCACCGAATCACCCAGGTAGCCGCGCGCCAGGTTCAGCACCCGGTCAATCACCGCGCTCCAGGCCTGCAGGTGCGTGCGGTCCTGCGCCTCGTCGATGATGTCCAGGCCCACCTGGAGGCGCTCCATGCGCTCCAGGAACTGCTGCACCAGCTTGCCCCGGATGACGCGGCCGTGCTGCGGGGCGATCATCTCCACCGCGGGCGTGAGCTTCCGGATGGCCGCCACCGCGCGCACCAGCGCCGAGTTCACCGGCATGTAGATCTGATGGAACGCCCGGATACCCGTCCAGTCGGACTCCTCCGCCCACAGGCCCTGCGCCTTGCTGTCCGTGAGGCCGCCGAAGAGGTCGCCCGTGAAGAGCACCCGCGTCTGCGGATCGTAGAGCATCACCGCGCCCCGGAAGTGGCAGAACGGCGACGGCACCGGCAACAGCTTGTGCCCCGTGGGCACGCTCAACCCCTGCGAGAACTTCTCCGTCGGGATGAAGCGGTTGCGCGGCAGGTTGAAGTGGACGATGAGCCGCCAGGTGTCCTCGGAGCACAGGATGCTCGCGCGCGGCGAGTAGCGCGCCGAGATGATGTTCGCGGACGAGCCCACGTCCGGATCCTGGTGGTTGATGAAGAGCGCCGACAGTCGGTCCATCCCCCCAATCAGCGACACCACCTTCGTGTGGATGGTGGAGAAGTCGCTGCTCGACCCGGGGTCGATGAGGAGGTTGAACTCAGCGGGTTTCTTCGTCCGGGTGTCCGTGCCCTGAAAGCGGCGCAGGTACGGGTTGGCGAAGAAGATGCCGCCGGGCTCGCGCTTCCCGACCCAGAAGGTCTCGGGGGCGATTTCCACGGCGGTGCGGTTGAGGTCTATCTGTTGAGGGCTGGGGGCGCTGGGCTGACTCATGGCGTGTTTCCTTCACGCAAACGAGGGGGTGGGACTGCCCCTCTAGCCTACCAGTCCCACTCCGATCCCGAGATTCTTCCAGTGTTCCTGCACGGGGGGACATGAGCGCCGCTTCTCGCTCTGCCCCCCCCCGGCAATCAGGACCAATTCAGTACTCGCCCGACTCCTTGCCTGGCCGGTCGTCGAAGAGCTGCACCCAGCGTCCATCAAAGCCGCCGTTCTGCGGCAGGTACCACCCGCCCTGCAGCCAGAAGCCCTGCTCTCGCCCGTCGGTGTCGTCCGTCACGCCCGAGTGCACGAAGTAATCGTGTTGCCACCAGTACGAGTTCACCGACGCCGGGTAGCCGCTGGCGCTCATGCGCGTCTGCCCCCGCGAGTCCGCCACCGTGCCCGCCCATGACTTGTCGTGGAACTCGCTGGACCCGCCGCCGCCCGTGTCCGACGCCTTGTCGTTCAGCTCGAACGTGCCGAAGAACCACTTCTTCGACGGGTAGCCCTCGCGGTCGTCCTGCCCCTCCACGTCACGCGTCTTGGAGAAGAAGCGCTGCATCCCCACGCTCACCTCCGCCTGCCCCGCCTCGTTCACCACCGGGCTCTCCAGATAGAAGAACTGCGGCGCGTCCGGCAGCCAGTGCGTCGCATAGCCCCCGTGCTCCCAGTGCGTGGGGAGGATGTCCGCCAGGTCCTGCAGCTCGTACGTGACGCGCTTCACCGCGGGCCAATTGGCCGAAGACCCGTTGTCATAGCGGCTGGCCTGGGCGTCCGCCGTCGAGTACCGCAATGGCTGCGCGTTGAACGCCGTCACCGCCGCCCCGTCGTCCTCCGGCACGAAGACGAAGTGCAGCTTCTTGCGCCCGTCGTCGTTGTTCACGTCCGCCTCCGCCTTCCCGCCAGACGCCATCCGGCCCGCGAAGAACGAGTACGAATCCGTCACGAAGCGCAGCTCCTGCCCGTGCGGCGCCAGCAGCTTGTCGGACCACTCCGCCTGCCAGATGAGCAGGTGGCTGCCGGTGCCCGTCTGCATGAACTGGAGGTCGCCGCTGCCCGCCCGGCGCACGACGTTGCGCTTGTGCTGCGTCACCACCGCGTACGCCACGGTCTCGCCGCTGCCCGGGTTGCCCACCACGTTGCGAACCTGGAGTTCGACGCGCTCCCAGTCGTGCAGCTGCCAGTTGCCCGCCGCGTTCTTATCCAGCGCGTGATACAGGTGATACACGAGCGTGAGGTTCTTCCCCCCGTCCATGTACTCAATCAGTGACGTGTAGAGCGTCGGCCGGATGCGCCACGTGTCGAACGCGCTGGGGCCCACGCGCGACGCGTCCACGTACTGGTTGATCTGCTTCCAGTGCAGCTTGTTGTTGGAGAAGTCCCCGTCCTGGTCGAAGTCGAAGTTCGTCAGCCAGTCGTAGCCGTGCTTGTTGTCGTTCGCGTTCGCGCGCTTGAAGATGACCGGCGCGTAGTAGCGCAGGAACGCCTGCCGCTGCGCGTTCGTCAGCGACCAGGCCTGCGCCTCGGCTTCAGCCGGAAGACACAAAGCCACCAGGGTGACGACAGCGACAGCGAGGGGAGCGATTCGCGTTCGGAGGGGGAGCATGGCGGCCGACGAAATCACGGCCCGCCCTTCCCCCTCCACAAAGAAAACTCGAATTCAGGCTTCAGCCAGGATTACACACTAACGCGATGCACTAGGCATCACCGGCACCTTCGGCACGCGGCCGTAGAGCAGCTGGTAGGTGTTGTAGGAGCGCAGCACGCGCTTGATGTAGCCGCGCGTCTCCGCGATGGGGATCTCCTCCACCCACGCATCCAGCGCCAGGTCCGGCCTGGCCGCGCGCCAGCGGTTCACCGCGCCGGAGCCCGCGTTGTAGCTGCCCACCGCGTAGGGCGTGTGGCCCTTGAACTGTTTGATGAGGCCGCCCAGGTAGTGCGCGCCGAAGCGGATGTTCAGCTCCGGCTGGAGCAGCGAGTCCACGGTGAAGTGCTTGACCTTGAGTTCGCGCGCCACGCCCTTCGCCGTGGAGGGCATCAGCTGCGTGAGGCCCAGCGCGCCGGCCCAGGACAGGGCCTTGGGATCCAACGCGCTCTCCTCGCGCATCAGCGCCTGGAGCAGGTCCGGCTCCACACCCGCGGGCGCGGTGTGCTTCTCGATCAGGTCGCGGAACGCGTTGGGATAGGCCACCTCCCACACCGGCCGCGTCTGCGCGGTGATGCGCCCGCTCAGGTCCTTGCGCAGCGCGAGCCGCGCGATGGCGTGCGCCGACCGCGCGTCACCGGACTGCGACAGCACCATCACCAAGAGCCGCATGGACTCCGGCGGCTGGTTGGCGCGGTTCACCAGCATCAGCTCCGACGACACGGAGTCCGCGAAGCCCAGCCGCAACAGCTCCACGCCCGCACGGAAGTGGGGGTCGTCCCCCATGGGGCCCGCGAACATCGGCCAGGGGCTGGCGGCCTCCGGCACATCGAAGATGGACGACGACACGGCTTCCAGCCGCTTGGGGTCCAGCTCGCCCAGCTTCGAGCGCGCCATCAGGCCGTAGTACGTGGCCGGGTGCTCCACCGCGAGCTTCTCCATCAGCTCCGCGGCGCCCTGGATGTTGCCGCGCTCCTCCAGCGTGCGAGCCCGCCAGTACTGCGCGCGCTCCACGTCATAGGACTCGTCCGCGTTGGCGAACTGCGCCTCGATGCGGTCCAGGAAGGAGAAGCCCCCGTCCTCCACCTTCGACGTGCGCGCCACCCAGAAGGCCTTGAAGAGCGCCTCGCCCAGGAAGTCGCCCTTGGGGTACAGCCGCGCGACCTCGTCCAGGCGCGCCATGGCCTCCTTGGGGCGGTTCGTCTTCACGTACAGGTCGGCCGCGTAGAAGAGCGCGTCGTCCGCGAACGAGTGGTCCGGGAACTCCTTCGCCAGCCGCTCGTAGGTGTCCGGGCCGTGCTGCTGATCCACGATGGAGCGCGACGAGCCCAGCACGTACAGCGCTCGGGCCAGCAGGTCGCGGTCCTTGCACTGCTCCACCACCGGCGTGAGGATCTGGATGGCGGCCGTGTGCTGGCGCTCCTTGCGCTGCCCCTTGCCGAACGCGAAGTGCGCGCGGCACGCGAGCGCGTCCGGCAGCTTCATCGTCTTGAGCATCGGCTCCAGGATGGCCATGCCCTGCTTGTTGCGGTGCGCTTCGATGAGCGCCTCCGCGCGGCCCACCTTGGCGTCCAGGGGCGGCGTCTGCCCCTTGAGGCGCTTCTCCACCTGCTTGACGATGGGCGACAGGGGCTGGGCTGCCCACAGCTTCCACAGCGCGGCCTTCTCCGCCGCCTTGTCCTTCTTCTCCACCGCCAGGTCCGCCGTGGCGATGAGCGCCTCCGCGCCCACGTTGCGGCCCCAGCCCGTCATCATGCGCTGGGTGAGCGGCGTCAGCGCCTCCATGGCGCCGTCGTAGTCCTTCTTCTTGCGCAGCACGCGCGCCAGGCCCAGGCGCGCGTCCACGTACATGCGCGAACCCTCCGGCACCTGCTTGAAGCTGGCCGCCGCGTCATCCAGCCGGCCCTGGGACTCCAGCGCCACGCCCGCGTGCGTGAGGCAGCGGTCCTTCAGCGCCGGGTAGTCGTTGGCGAGCGCCGCCATCTCCGTCGCCGCCGACTTGTCGTCCCCGGCCCGCACCGCGGACAACGCGCGCAGGTAGCGCACCGGCGGGCTGTCCCCTTCACCCTCCAGCAGCGCGCGCGCCTTGGTGTACTGGCCCTTGTCGAACGCGTCCTTCGCGTCCCGCTTCTTGCCGTCCGCGAAGTACGGCGTCAGGTCCTCCAGCCCGTAGCGGCGCCCGCGGTGCACCACCGGCGTGGGCGGCACGAGCCCCGGGAAGGCCGGGTTGAACACCTGCACGTAGCCCACCGGCAACGGCGCCTTGTCCGCGTCCGGCGGCGGCGTCAGCTGCGCCTCCGACGGCGCGTTGTCCGTGCGCGTCGTGGGGGCCTGATCCGTGTCGTCGCTGGGAGCCGGGGCCGTGGCGGCCGGAGCCACCGGGGCGGTGCTGGGG
>NZ_RAWF01000404.1:0-5455 GCF_003612075.1 Corallococcus sp. CA041A | reverse complement strand
ACCCGAAGCGCTCCCGCCCTTCCCAGTGCTCATCGAGCACGTTGCCGAAGCGCAGGTCGGTGACGCCAGCACCACGGATCCGTCCCAGGCGAGCGAACGGCGCGCTGTACGAACTGATCTCCAGCAGCACGTCCACCCAGCTCCCACCGCGCTCCAGCGGTGAGCCGTGATGGGGAGACCCAAGGCAGACGAGCCCGCGCAACAAGGGCCGCCAGGCCTGGCCCTCGGCCTCCGCCGCGAGGCACGCGCTCCGCGCCACCAGTCCGCCCATGCTGTGACCCATGAGCGTCAGCGATTCGAGCGGCACGGGCCAGCAGGCCACGAGCTGTTCCAGCAGCGCGGAGAGCGCACGCCCGTTCCGGGAGATGTGCAGGCCGCTGTTGTAGTGGAGGTAGACCGGCGTGTAGCCGAGGTCGCGCGCCAGCGCCGCGCCATGGTCATGCCCCCGCCGGCTCCACTGAAGGTCGTTCATCGAGGAGCCATGGACCAGCACGAGCAGCCGGCTCCCTGCCTCCGGGAGGGCGTCGCGCAGGGCCTCGGGCTCCAGGCACAACGGCTGTCCGTGGACCCGGAACGCCATCGGAATCGCGAGCGGGTTGCCCTGTGCCTCCAGCGCATCCCCCAGCACACCGTTCAGCGCGGAGACGACCGCCTCCCGCTGAGGCCCCGGAGCACTGTCACCCAGCCACGGCGAGAGCCGCGCGAGCACGGCGTCGAGCCCCGCCCCCACGTGCCGCGTGGCCTCCTGGAGTGTCGAGTAGATCCACCCCGTCACGGCCCGCGCCGGGCGCTCCAACGGCCTGCCCAGGACGGACGGCCCGCTGGCGATGGTGCAGTGCACCTCCTCGACGAGCCCCATCACGCCCCGGGTGGCCTGCACCGCGAGGCGGCTGGCACCCCGCAGGGCCTCCGCGTTCTTCCTGACGGCTGGCGACTGGCTGTTCATGGCTCACGCCTCCACGACCAAACCTACCGAACCGTAACCTACCCGACCGTAGGTCCAGGGTCAAACCGGGGGCCGCTTCAGGCGCGCAAGCTCCTCGCTCAGGGAGCGGTTCTCCGTGCGGAGCGTCTGTAGCTCGGTCGACACCGGACGCAGCATTTCGTCCAGCTCCGCCTCGGTGAACCGGGGCGTGATGTGCTGGGGACAATTCCAGTCGAAGCCCTCCACGCGGAGCACGAAGCCGCGTTCGGCCTTCGCGCTCTGCCCGGGGACCTCCAGGCGCTCCATCGTCGCGGGGTCCGTTTCGCGGGTGATGACGGACGCGTGCGCCAGGACCTTCAGGCGTGCCCGGTTCGGGTAGTCCACGAAGATGAGCGCGACCCGGTCGTTCTCGCTGACGTTGCCCGCGGAGATGTACTGCTTGTTGCCCCGGTAGTCCGCGAAGCCCAGCGTGTGCGGGTCCAGCACCCGGATGAAGCCCGGCGGACCGCCCCGGTGCTGGATGTAGGGCCAACCGTTCGCGCCCATGCTGGCCATGTAGAAGCTGTCACGTTGGCCAAGGAACTCCGCCTCGTCGGGCGTGAGCACATCCGGTGCGTCCCCTGCCCTCTCGATACGTGCGTAGGCCGCACGGCTCCCGTTCTGCTCCTGGAGCGCCCTCACTGCGGGCGTGAAGGCGAGTCTTGCGAAACGGCCCATGGCTTTCTCCCTCGAAGCACCACGTATATCCATGGGACGTGGTGAAATAATCAGCCGGACCCGCAAGACTTCATTGCCAACTTCGCAAGAATCATGGACCAGCTCTTCACGCTCCGGACGTTCGTCGCCGTCGCCAGGCAGGGAAGCTTCACGGGCGCATCCCGCCATCTCCGCATCTCTCCGTCGGTGGCGACCCGCGCTGTCGCCCAGCTCGAGGAGCGGCTCGGGCTCGCGCTCCTCACGCGCACGACGCGCTCCGTGCGCCTCACCGAACGTGGGCAGATCTATCTGGAGAGCTGCCAGCGGCTGCTGGAGGACCTGGATGAGGCCGACCGGCGCGTCCGGGGTGAGAACGCCGAGCCACGAGGCGAACTCCACCTCTCCGCGCCCATCGTCTTCGGACGGCTTCACGTCCTACCGGTGGTCCAGAAGCTGCTCGCGGCGCATCCGGCCCTGTCCATCCGCATGCACCTGTCGGACAGGAACCAGCACCTCGTGGACGAAGGCATCGACGCGGCCGTCCGCCTGGGGGAGCTGAAGGACAGCAGCCTCATTGCCCTCAAGGTCGGCACCGTCCGCCGCGTCCTGGTGGCCAGCCCCCACTACGTGAAACAGCGCGGGACACCCCGCTCGCCCGCCGAGCTGAGCCGCCATGAGCTCATCGCCTTCGAGAGCCTCGACGCGACGAACGAGTGGCGGTTCGGCGAAAAGGAGAAGCCGGTGCGCATCCAGCCCCGCCTCATCCTCAACAGCGCGGACACGGCCATCGCGGCGGCGGAGCAAGGGGTTGGTATCGCGCGCACGCTCTCGTACCAGGTGGCGGACGCCGTGCTCGCGGGGCGGCTGGTGCTGCTCCTCGGAGCGTTCGCGCCGCCACTGGTTCCGGTGAGCGTCATCTACCCCGGCCGCCGAAGCACCTCCGCGAACGTGGGGGCCTTCGTCCGCACGGCGCGCAGCCACTTCGAGGAGCACCCGCTCCTGCCGGTCGAAGCGTGGCGCCCGCCCAGGCCCGCGGGCGGCAAAGCCAGACGCTGAAAAGCGAAAGGGCCCCGGTGTTTCCACCGGGGCCCTCTCAGAGTTGCGGGGGCAGGATTTGAACCTGCGACCTTCGGGTTATGAGCCCGACGAGCTACCAGGCTGCTCCACCCCGCGTCACCGTGACGCGGTACTGCTGTTATCACCTTGAACACCCGGGGTCGAAACTTTCATTTCGACCCCGGGCTTTTTCAAGTTGCGGGGGCAGGATTTGAACCTGCGACCTTCGGGTTATGAGCCCGACGAGCTACCAGGCTGCTCCACCCCGCGGCGAGAACGAGAGGGTAAGTACCGAAGCCTCTCGCTACCGTCAACACCTATCTCGGCGCCCCATCGCATTGTTTCGCGCGAGCGCCGAGATGGCGTGACGTCACTACTTGCCCAGCTTGCTGAGCAGATCCGCGAAGGTGCCGAAGCCCTTCTTGCCAGCGCCCTGCGGCTGCTGCGTCTTCTGCCAGGCCTCCACCTCGGCGCGCTCCTCCGCGCGGATGGCGCCGGGGATGGACAGGCGGATCTTCCCGGAGGCGTCGATGTCGATGATCGCCACCTTCAGCTCCTGGCCGATGGAGAAGTGCTTGCGCATGTCCGTGCCGCGATCCGTGCCGGTCTCGCTGGCCGGGATGAGGCCCTTGCCGCCCGGGAACGCGAGGAAAACGCCGTAGGGCTCCAGCCGATCCACCTTGCCGACGACGACCGCGCCCACCTTGGGACGGGGCGCCGAGGGCTCCTTGGGAGCCGACGCCTGAGCCTCCTTCGCGGGACGCTCCTCGGGAGGACGCTGGGCCTCCTCCTCGGAGATGCGGCGCAGGCCGATGCGCTTGTCATTCGGGTCGATCTTCTCGACGGAGACCCAGATGACCTCGCCTTCCTTCACCGCGTCGCGCGGGTGCGCGATGCGCCGGTCGCTCAGCGCGGAGATGTGCACCAGGCCGTCCACGCCCGGGCGCAGCTCCACGAACGCGCCGAAGGGCTGGAGCCGGACGACCTTGCCCTGCATGCGGTCGCCCTCCTTGATCTCCTCCAGCGCCTTCTTGAACGGATCCTCCTGACGCGAACGCAGCGACAGGGTGATGCGCTCCTTCTGCTTGGACTTGTCGGGGGAGTTGGGCTGGCCCTCCTCCATGCGGAGGATCTCCACCTCCACGTCGTCGCCCTGCTTCACCACGTCGCTGGGGTGCGCGACGCGCGTGTAGGAGAGCTCGGAGACGGGGACCATGCCCTCCACGCCGCCCAGGTCCACGAACACGCCGAAGTCGCGCACGCCGGAGACCTTGCCCTTGACCGTCTTGCCCACGGCCAGGGTCTTGCGCGTCTCCGTCGCCAGCCGGCGCTGCTCGTCCTCCAGCAGCGAGCGGCGCGACAGCACCACGTTGCGGTCGCGCACTTCCGTCACTCGGAACTGGAGCTTCTCGCCGATGAACTGATCCGGCTTCTCCACGAAGCGGATGTCCAGCTGGCTGATGGGGCAGAAGGCGCGCGTCTCGCCGATGGCGACTTCCACGCCGCCCTTGTTCACGCTGAGGACCAGGCCTTCCACCGGCATGCCGGAGGCGCGGGCCTCCGCGAGCATCGCGAAGGACGCGTTGCCCTTGGCCAGCGCGCGGCTGAGCTGGATGCCCCGGGCACCCATCTCCACGACGTGCGCCTCCAGGCGGTCACCCACGCCGAAGCGCAGGATGCCCTCGTCGTCCTTGAGCTCGCGCAGCTCGATCATCGCCTCGGACTTCGCCGAGCCGTCCAGCGACACGAACGCGGTGTCCGCGCCCAGCTGGAAGATGGTGCCACCGACCTTCTCGCCAATGCGCACGCCACGGCGGCCAGGAGCGCCACCGTCCTTGACCTGCGCCTCGAACATGTCCGCGAAGGACTCGGTCTCAGCGACCTCTTCGTACAGCGGGCTGGACGGCGCGGGGGCCGGCGTCACCGGACGCGGGGCCGGAGCCGGCGTCGAGGCCGCGGAGGCCTGCGCGTCAGCGCCCGTCTGCTCCGCGGTCGCGGTCGCCTCGGCGGGCTTCTCACCCTCCAGCGCGCGCGTCTCGATGGAGCCCGAGGCCCGCTTCACGACCACCATGGGGCCGGACGGACGGCGCTCGCCGCCTCCACCGCCACCCCGGCGCTCGCCGCCACGGCCACCGCCGCGCTCACCGCCACCGCGGGGCGCGTCGCCCTGGGGACGGGGCTGCGACTGGGCGTCGCGAGGACCGCGATCACCTCGGCCCGGCCCGCCCTTCTCATCGCGGCCACCACGGCCACCGCCGCGCTCGTTGCCCTGGCCCCCCGAAGGGATGCCCAGCATCACGTCGCCAAACGTGGCCTTCGGCTTCTTGGGACCGAAACCGCCAGGACCGCCCGAATTTCCGCCGCTCTTCTCGTCGCTCACTGCCGAGACCTTCCGTTGACGATTCCAGCCCGGGACTTCCTTGAAGTCGGGGCCTTTGGAAAAAGGCGGCGCACTCTACACGTGCGCCATGCCCGGAGGAAGCCGCATGCGGCCATCCCCTTCACAATCGGCCTCCTATCCCAACGGAAAGGGGCCTGTCCTGCATTCCGTTTGAGCCCCCAGACACTGCCTGGAGGGCAGCCGTCCCACCGGGGGCCGCACCGCGTCTACCGGGCGAGACCCAGCTTCCGACCCACCTTGCGGAAGACGGCGCCCGCCTCCGGGACGCCCAGCGCGGCGGACACCGCGAAGTAGACGACGCCGAAGGGCACAGCCGTCGCCATCAGGCCCAGCACCGGGTGCAGTCGGGGCGGCACCAGGAGGGTCCCGCCCCACTC
>NZ_RAWF01000403.1:0-5467 GCF_003612075.1 Corallococcus sp. CA041A | reverse complement strand
GCGGGGTAGGGGGGCGCCGGGCTTGTCCGGCGTGGGAAGGCTGGTACAAGGGCGCGATCTCCCGAGGCGCCCCGTGCCTCCGTCCCCCGAGGCTCCGATGGAATTCTCCGCGCTCTCGCTGTCGCCCCCGCTGCTCCAGGTGCTGGAGGAGTTGGAGTTCAAGACCGCCACCCCCATCCAGGCACAGAGCATCCCGGTGCTGTTGCAGGGAAAGGACCTGGTAGGCCAGGCGCGCACGGGCAGCGGGAAGACGGCGGCGTTCGCGCTGCCCATCCTGCAGAAGGTGAAGCTCACGCAGGACCGCCGGCTCCAGGCGCTGGTGCTCTGCCCCACGCGCGAGCTGTGCGCGCAGGTGGCGGGAGAGATTCGCAGGCTCGCGCGACGCATGCCGGGCGTGCAGGTGCTGGCGCTCGCGGGCGGGCAGCCCATCCGGCCGCAGGTGGAGGCGCTGGAGAAGGGCGCGCACATCGGCGTGGGGACACCCGGGCGCATCATTGACCTGCTGGACCGCGAGGTGCTGGACACACGGCACCTGGCCACGGTGGTGCTGGATGAAGCGGACCGGATGCTGGACATGGGCTTCCGGGAGGACATGGAGCGGGTGCTCGGCGCGACGCCCTCGAAGCGGCAGACGGTGCTCTTCTCCGCGACGTTTCCGGACGACATCGAGAAGCTGAGCCGCGCGTTCCAGAAGGACCCCGTGCGGGTGTCGCTGGCTCAGGAGGAGGCCGCGCCGGACATCCAGCAGGTGGGGTACGCGTGCACGCCGGAGGAGAAGCAGACGTTGCTGTTGCGGCTGTTGCGCCAGCACCAGCCGGCCTCCGCCATCGTGTTCTGCAACTTCAAGGCGGTGGTGGTGGAGTTGACGCGAGCGCTGGTGCAGGCGGGCGTGAGCGCGGACGGGTTGCAGGGCGACCTGGAGCAGTTCGACCGGGACCGGGTGATGGCGAAGTTCCGCAATCACAGCACGCGCGTGCTGGTGGCCACGGACGTGGCGGGCCGGGGCATCGACGTGGAGGCTCTGGACGCGGTGGTGAACTACGAATTGCCGCAGCAGCCGGAAGCGTACGTGCATCGCATCGGCCGCACGGGGCGCGCGGGCCGTCGCGGGTTGGCGCTGTCGCTGGTGACGCGCTCGGACAGCCGCAAGGTGGAGGACATCGAAGGGACGACGGGCGTGAAGCTGGAGAAGGGCGACGTGGACGCGTTGGTGCCGGAGAACGTGCCGGGCGTGTCGCTCATGTCCGGCTGGGAGACGCTGTCCATCTCCGCGGGGCGCAAGGACAAGATGCGGCCCGGAGACATCCTGGGCGCGCTGACGGGCGAGGCGGGCGGGCTGAAGGCGGAGGACGTGGGCAAGATTGAAATCCACGACCATCACGCCTTCGTCGCCGTCTCCAAGCGCGTGGTGAAGGTCGCGTTCCAGCGGCTGAGCGAAGGCCGCATCAAGGGCCGCAAGCACCGCATCGAACGCGTGCGGTGATTGTCTCATGATGGAACCGTGATGAAGGAGGCTGGGAGGGGCGTGAGAGATTGCTCGCATGCCCCGAAGCCTTGTGTGTCTGGCGTTGTTGACCTTGAGCGTGGCGTGCAGGACCGCCGCGCCCGTCGCTCCCGATGCCGTCCAGGTGGCTCGGACGCCTGCCGCGGCGGAGTGGGAGAAACAGCTGGATGCGATCCGGTTTTCGCCCGAGGGGCCCGCCCAGCAAGAGGGCTTCGTCCGGGTCCAACAGGAGCTGGAGCCCGCCGTCCAGAAGGACCCGGCGGACGCGCACCTGCATTACCTGCTGGGGCGTGTGTATTACTACCTGATCCGTGACGCGGAGGCGGGGCGGGAGTTCGACCGGGCCCTGTCACTGGCGCCCGATGTCGCGGAGTACCACTACCTCAAGGCGCACTACCTCCGAACCGCCGGCGATGTCCGGGGGGCCATCGCGGAGCTGACGCGTGCGACGGAGCTGGCGCCCCGGACGGCGAAGTACCATGCCGTGCTGGGCGAGACCTTGATGTCGGAGGACCCGGACAAGGCCCGAAGTGCGCTCATGCAGGCGCTGGCGGTGGATCCGGACAGCGCCCTGGCAGCGGGGCATCTCGGCCTGATGCTCCTGGAGCAGGGCAAGGACGCGGAGGCGCTCCAATGGCTGGTGAAGACCACGCCCGAGGAACCACGCGATCCGATGACCCAGTACAACATCGGGCAGGCGTTCCAGAACCAAGGGGATCATCCGCGGGCCCTGGTGCACTTCCAGTCCGCCGCCCTGGGCATGCCCGAGGACTGGCGCACGCTCGCGAAGCTGGTGCAGGAGCATGCCGCTTTGAAGCAGTTTCCAGAGCGCGACGCCGCGCGCGCGAGGCTGCTGAAGCTCAACGACGAGGGCAAGGTGGACAGCCCCTTCTTCGTCCGGGAGCAGTTCCAGGAGGGCACCGAGAAGGTGATGGTGGCCGAGTACTTCAAGCTCGAAGGTGACTGGGCCGTCCGCTACGTCTTCCATATGGAGACGGCGCGGCCGGATGGCACGTCCCACGAGTGGCGGCTGAGCCTGGGCTCGTATGAGTTCACCAACTCCTCGCGACCGCCCGGCTCCAAGGAGCGACTGTTCCACTTCGATGCCTACGAAAGCGACAACTCACACCTGACCTTCGCCTTCTTCGACGGCGAGCCCTCCTACGAGGATACGCGCGCGCTGGCGGTGGCCGTCCTGCGAGGCAAGGTGAAGCCCGTGTCGGGCACCCGCTTCACCCGCGAGTAGGCGGAACTACCAATCTGCTTCGAAATTAGTAGTAGATTGGTAGTTCAAGCCCATGCGACTCCCCGCGACGCCTCCCGACCTCCATGCATTCGTCCAGACGGTGGCAAGGTCAGGGAAGGAGCACCTTGTCGCTCTGCTGGAGCACAAGGCCGTGGGGCCAGAGCTCGACGGGCGTTATCTCCATTGGGACGAGCTTCGCCGGCATCCCGCGCCAGAGGGCATGACGCATGAGGAGTGGTGGTACCGGGTCAAGACCGCGCGAACCACGTTGGGCGCCGACCTGCCGCTCCTGGACAAGACGGGGCAGCCGTTCTCCTTCACCCGTCCTGACGGGCTTTTTTCGGGCCTGCACCGGATCGACCGGCAGCTCGGAAAGGGGCTGGAACTGGCGGACCCTCAACTGGCCAATGCAGGCGTCCGGGATCGATACATCGTCGAATCGTTGATGGAAGAAGCCATCACTTCCAGTCAGCTGGAGGGTGCCTCCACGACCCGAAAGGTTGCCAGGGAGATGCTGGAGCAGGGACGTCCGCCTCGGACCAAGGACGAGCGGATGATCTTCAACAACTTCCAGGCCATGGAGCTGATGCGCCGGAATGCGCATGTGCCGCTGACGACCTCCCTGCTCCTGGAGCTTCACGAAACCATCACGCGTGACACGCTCGACCCAGGCGAAGAGGGCCGCTTGCGGCACGGCGATGAGCCCGTCACGGTCCAGGACCGGGCGAGTGGAGCGATCCTCCACGTCCCCCCTGATGCCAGTGAGCTGCCCGGCCGATTACGGAAGCTCTGTGCGTTCGCGAATGGCTCCGACGGGAGCGTCTTCATCCATCCCGTCGTGCGCGCCATCGTGATCCACTTCATGCTCGCCTATGACCATCCCTTCGTGGATGGCAATGGCCGCACCGCACGCGCCCTGTTCTACTGGAGCATGATCCGGGAGGGATATTGGATCGCGGAGTTCCTCTCCATCTCCCGGATCATCCAGCGCGCCCAGATGCAATACAGCCGGGCGTTCCTGTTCACGGAGACGGACCGGGGAGACCTCACCTATTTCCTCCTGCACCAACTGGACGTCATCCAACGCGCGACCGATGACCTCTACGCGTATCTGGAGCGGAAGGGGCAAGAGGCCCGGCAGGTGGATCTCCTCCTCAAGGAGGATGCGGGCCTCAATCCCCGGCAGCGGGAATTGCTGGCGCATGCCCTCCACCATCCGACCGCGCGCTACGACATCCAGTCGCACCGGCGTCGGCACGGAGTGGTTTATCAAACCGCCCGACAGGACCTGCTCGACCTCGAAGCCGCGGGGTTCTTGGAGAGAGAGCAGGTCGCACGGGCCTACTTCTTCTCGCCTGTTGCCCACCTGGAGAGACGGCTCAAGAAGCACAAGCCCTGAGGCGGGTCACCCCGGCGCGCTCTTGCGCTCCGTCGCGACCGGCGCCTGCGTGTGCTTCGCCAGCGCCTCCATGATCTGCTCCGCCTTCCATCCCGGATCCAACACGGGACAAAAGTAGCCCGGACCCGCGCGCTCGCGGACGGCCCAGGCGAAGAAGTCCCTCGCCACGGTGTGGACCTCTTCTGGCAGGAAGAGCGCCGCCACGTCGTACTCCGTGAAGCGCATGAGGCCTGGGACGCGCCACTCCCGCTCCCAGTCGAAGCGGTAGCTATAGGGCGCGTTGTGCGCGTCACCCTGGATGTCCACGAAGGGCGTCACCGCCCACACGGGCTCCTTCTGGGGCTCCTTCGCCGCCAGGGCCTGGTCCAACTGGTGCTTCATCGCCAGGTGTGCCGGGGAGCCGTATTGCACGTACCAGACAGGGCCTCCGCCCTGCGACAGGATGAAGCTCTTCCGGAAGGCGATGCCGTACAGACTCCGGCGCTGCACCAGCCTCGCGAGTTGATCCAACGGAATCTCGCTGAAGCACACCGAGCGGTGCCGGTCCGCCACCGCCGCCTCCCGCCGCGCGATGCCAAACCCCTCCGCGCCCGGGATGAGCGTGCGCGCTCCCAGGATGCTCATCATGTTCTGGTAGGCGTCGTGGTACGGGGGCCCGGGCTTCGTGAAATGCACCACGAAGTCAGACATGTCCCGCCACTGCGCATTCGCCTGATACCCGAGCATCGCCTCGCGAGTGTCCCGGCCCGGTCCCTCCTTCGCAACACAACGTGCCGGGTTGTCCCAAGGCCTGCCCGCTCTCCTGACGTGCGAAGGCGTCAGGACAGGCGGACGGGCGCTGGCTCCCTCGGCCGCGATAGGCGCATCAATGCCAGGCCCGCGAGCACCGCTCCTGACGCCACCGCCGCCTCCCGCGCGCTCGCGCCGAAGGCCACCAGCGTCAGCCCCAGCACCAGCGTGGGCACCGCCAGCAGCGCGTGCACCGGCCGCAGGTTCCGCTCCCGCCGCAGCGACAGCACCGCGAGCGCCGCCGCCGTGACACCGAATTGCATCAGCACCGCGATGGCGGAGAGCGCGAAGAGCTCCGACAAGTCCCCCAGGTTCACGAACCCCAGCACCAGCGCCCACGTCACCGCCAGCGCACGCATGGGCACTCCCGACGCCGACATGCGCTC
The DNA here is from genome assembly GCF_003612075.1 of Corallococcus sp. CA041A. NCBI lineage: Bacteria > Pseudomonadati > Myxococcota > Myxococcia > Myxococcales > Myxococcaceae > Corallococcus > Corallococcus sp. CA041A. The sequence goes on along the minus strand of NZ_RAWF01000403.1, from coordinate 143 downwards.
CAGCCCGAACAGCGAACGCTCTCCGGAGGCCAGCGCGGACAGGTAGCGCGGCGTCGTCACCATCATCCCCACGCAGATGCCCAGCGCGGACACGCTCGTGCCCGCGCCCACCAGCCGCTCCAGCCCCGCGCCGCCCCACACCC
>NZ_RAWF01000402.1:0-5500 GCF_003612075.1 Corallococcus sp. CA041A | reverse complement strand
GCTCTTCGTTGATGGCCACTTTGCGTCCCCGCATGGCCTCTCTTACTGCTCCCCACCACTCCGCCTCGCACGCAGCTGTCAGGTAGGCGTCTGGCGATCCGCTCGCTTAAATGCGGGGATCACTCAGCCGCTGATGAGCACCGGAATCGGTTTTGATTTTTATCGTCGGTTTCGAGTTGAATAGACGAAAAATGCCCGAGGTCAGCGCATTCCTCGCGCCAACCCGGGCCTCAATCCCATCCAGATGAACAGGCCTACGGCTTCTTCACGTCGTAGGACACCAGTTCCTCCAGGCGTTCGCCTTCCTCGCGGACCTTGCCCACGCCGGGGACCAGCCAGTACAGGCGCTGCTTTTCCTCCTTCACCTCGCCGCTCTTGTTCAGCTTGTCGCGCTGGACCTTGATGGCGTTGTTGAACGTGCCCGCGGGCGTCGTCACCGTGACGTCCTTCTCCAGGACCTTCCAGACGTAGGTTGGATCCTTCCCCTCTGTTCCGCCCGCCGCGTAGGTGATCAGCTCGCGCACCTTGTCCTGGTGCTCCCAGGGCACGGAGGTCGGCGTCGCCGCCAGGGACTTCATCATCGCCGGGGACCAGGTCGTCGCCTTGGAGGCCAGTCCGTCCGTGACGTCCTCCTCACGCAGGCGCACCACCAGCCCGTTGGTCAGCTCCAGTTGCCAGGAGTTCTCTTCGTAGACCGTGCCGGACTTCGTGCGGTCCTGCCGGCTGTGCACCTTCACGGCCGTCATCGTCGTGTCCGGCACCGTCTCCGGGCCCTGCACCGTCACGACCTTGTTGAAGACCCCCTCCACGTCATCCGTGATGCGGTAGGTCCACGTGGTGCCCGCCGTCAGCGGCCAGAGCGTCGTCATCTCCGCCTGCTGATCCGGCTTCGTGCCGCCGCCCGTGCCCGGGTCCACCGCGTTGCCCGGCAGGTCTACCGTTCCGTCCGGGTTCGTCGTAGGCGCGCCCGGATCATTCCCCGTCGGCAGGCTGCCTCCACCGCCACCGCAGGCGGCGAAGGCTCCGCACGCCGCGAACAGCACCGCCAGCTTCCTGAACTTCATACCGTCTCCTCCCGCGCGCCCTTCGCGCTCACCGCCGTCCACCGCAGGCCCCGCAAGGGCGCCCCTTCCGTCCGTCCCAACGCCGCCGCCAGGCTTCCAGGCTCCGGCTCCTCCACTTCCAGCTCCACGCGCCGCGCGGAGAAGTCCATCGCGCAGCTCTTCACCAGCACGTTGCGCTCGCCCAGCGCCGCCCTCAGCGTGGCCTCCGCTCGCACCAGGTCGTCCGCCTGCGCGGACACCACCATTCGCTGCCTGGCCTCCTTCGTCGCCACGGCCTTCTTCTCGAACAGGTCCAGCACGAAGAGCAGCACCGCCACGAACCCCGTGCCCACGCACGCCAGCACCAGGTTCCCGTGGCCGCATGCCATGCCCAGGCCAATCACCAGGAACAGGATGGCCGCGTCGCGCGGGTCCTTCAGCCCCGAGCGGAACCGCACGAACCCGCCCAGGCCCACCAGACCGAAGGCCTTCGCCACGCTGTTGCCAATCACCGCGGTAATCACCGCCGCCGCCGCGCAGAGGAGGATCTGCGCCTGCACCATCTCCACCTTCGGCAGCGGCTTGCCCGTCAACATCCGCCACGGCCGCGACGACAACAGCGCGCCAATCACCGCCGCCGCCACCAGCCGCGGGAGGATGGCCCCCATCGACAGCGCCTGCAGCTCCTGCTCCACGTCCTGGAACAGGGCACCGAACGGACCCTCCATGGGCGTCATGCCTCCTGCCGCCCGGCGTCCACTCCCAGCGTCTCCGCCAGCGCCCGCGCCGGGCGCTGCGCCTGCTCCAGCGCTCGGGCGTGCGCCACCACCGCGTACGCGTTGCGCAGCACCGGCAGCTTCCCGGCCTGCTCCTCCAGGATGCGCTCCAACAGCGCCCGCGTCTCCGCCACCAGCGGCAGCCCGCGCATCGACGACACCACCGTCGCCGGCCACCGGCGCGCCGCGGAGGCCCGCAGCTTCCACGCGGCCGGCGAATCCATTCCGTCCACAGAGTCCAACGCCTCCTTGGTGGACTGCGCGCCCCGCTCACGCATCGCCCAGGCCCGCGGCGTGTCCACGCCGGTCAGCGAACGCAGCACCAGCTTCAGCGCTCCCTTCTCCAACTGTTCGCGCAGGCCCACCGCCACCGGCGTCTCCAGCCCCGTGGTGCTCCTCAGCACCGCCAGCCGGTCGTGCGGAATCAGCGCATCGCGCAGCGCCTCCGCGCGCCCCGTGCTCAGTCCGCCCAGGCTGCGCGCCACCTCCGAGTACAGCTTGCGCTGCATGCCCGCCTCGCGGACCACCCAGGACTCCTCGCCGTCCACTCCCACGAGCCCCAGCAGCACCGCCGCCAGATGCCCGTCCTTCAGGCCCCGCTCGCGCAGCGCCCACGCTTCCGGCGAGTCCTGCCGCTTGAGCCCCTCCAGCACCGCCGCCGGCGCCTGCGCATACAACCGCTGCCTCAGCGCGTGTGAGCGCGGGGACGTCACGAACCCCAGACCCTCCGCCACGTCCGCCGGCACGCTCGCCGACAGCACGTCGCGCAGCGTCCACGCCGTGTCGTCATCCAGCCCATTCAGGCTACGCGCCACCAGGCCCGGCAGCCGCTCCGCGTATGCCAGACGGCGCTGGTGCGCGGGCAGGCCCGGGATGCCGTTGAGCAGCCACGCCGCCAGCTGCGGCTCGCGCGCCTCCAGGCCGTCCACCGCCTGGAAGAAGCGCTCCTCCACGTCGTCCACGGACACCGCGCCCGGCGCCGGCGGGGGAGGGGCGGGGACCAGCCGCTGCACCGGCTGCTCACGTCCCTCCAGCCGCGCGACCACCGCGTCCACCAGGCGCTGCTCCAGCACTCGCAGCGGCTGATCATTGTTCTCCAGGATGATCCACCGCGCAGGGTCCTTCCGGGCCTGCGCCAGGAACGCCTCGCGCACGCGCACCGCCAGCCCCGCGCCGACCAGTCCCTTGCGGCTGTCCGCGTCGTTCTCCTTGCCGCTCTGCACCTTGCCCAGCCGCTTGCGCAGCCGCGCCAGGTCCGGGTCGACGTCCACCAGGATGACCAGGTCCGGCCACAGCCCCTGCGACGCCAGCTCGCACGCGGGCAACAGCTGCGCCTCCTTCAGGCCCCGCCCACCGCCCGTCAGCGCCAGCTGCGAGTACAGGTAGCGGTCGGTGATGCACACGTCGCCCCGCTTCAGCGCGGGCGCGATGACCTCTTCCAACTGCTGCGCGTCACGGGCCAGGTTCAGGAAGAACTCGGCGCGCGGGCCCATCTCCAAAAGCTTCGCGTCGCGCGTCAGGTCTCGGATGCGCCGCGCGGTGGGCGACTGCAATTCGCCGCCCTCGCGCGCGTGCGCGACCTTGTAGCCCAGCCGCTTCAGCCGGGCCGCGAGCAGGTTGGACAGCGTCGTCTTGCCGCTGCCGTCAATGCCTTCGAAATCGATGAACACGGTGCCCTAACCCCCTACGACCCCAACGCCACCTGATGTGAAGGCATGCACCCGCGCCATGCCCTCCGCGAACTTGCTGTACGCCGTCGCTCCCCCCGGATTGAGGGCCGACAGCCACTCGGGCAGCGCCGCCCCGAGGTGCTTCACCTCCACCACCACCCGCGAGTCCTCCCACACGGGCAGCCCCAGCCGCTCCACCGTCAGCGCCACGGGCGACAGGGCCAGCTCCGGCGATACGGCGTGGAAGCCGATGTCCCGGTCCACCGTCACCCGCCACTCCTGCGACACCTGGTACACGTGCCGCCGGTACGTCACCGCCAGCACCGGCGACAGGCTTCCCCCCGCGATGAGCGGCAACAGGCTCACTCCGCCCTTGAGGGTCCGGCCCAGCTCCGCGCGCGGCACCCACACGCGCCGCTTCCGCGTGAGCCCGCCACGCTCGAGCTTCACCTCCAGCACCACGCGCTCGCGGCCCGCCGCGCCCACGTCCGGCGAGTACTCCTTCGTCCTCACCTTGAGGCAGTCGTCCGGCGTGCGCAGCGCGCGCATCGCCAGCGGATGTCCCGGCTTGTCGAAGTACACCGACACGATGCGCGTGGGCGGCGGCAGGTACCCGCCCAGCTCCTGCGACAGCCTCGCGCAGACCGACTTGGCGTCCGGGGCCTCCAGCACGCGCTTGAATTCACGCCGCAGCTTCGTCACTTCGCCTTCAACGAATGAGATCATCTCCAGGTGTCTCCTCAACGGAAGCGGGTGGCGAGCTGCACCGACAGCTCGAGCGCGGGCGTCACGTCCCCCGGCCGGAGCGCACGCTCCGCCTGGACCTGCGCCTTGAACGAATCCGCCAACAACACGTTGAGCCCCCCCGTCACCGAATGCCCTTCCGCCTGGATGCCACCCTGCAATTGCAGCGCCTCCGCTCCCACCACCGGTTGCACCGCCCACCCGTTGTGGCCTACCGGCACCGTCCAGTAGGCCAGCACCGACTGCGACTGGAACGGCCCCAACGCCAGCCGGCCCATCGCCGCCTCACCCGTCAACGACAGCCCCCAGAGGTTCAGCTCCGCGTCCGCCGCCGTCGCGTACTGCTTCGTCCCGTCAATCACCTGCGTCAGGTACGTGCTCGTGCCCAGCGTGAGGAACTTGAACGGACGGATGCTCAGCCGCGCTGAGCCGTCCTCGCTCAGCCGCTTCCCGGTCGCGTCCTCGCCGCCCTCGAAGAGGCCCGCGGAGAACTTCAGGCCCCACGCCGCCTTGAGCCGCATCTCGCCCATCACGCCCAGACGCCGCCCGCCCAGGGAGTTCGTCTCCGTGAGGTAGTCCTCCACCAGTCCGCGCTCCTGGATGGGCAGCCGCCACGCCGACTCCTGCGAACGCTGCAGGAAGGGCGACTTGAAGCGGCCCGCGTACAGCCGCATGCGCTTGCCGTCGTCCGCCAGCCGCACGAACGCGTCCTTGAGAATCGTCTTGGAGGCGAGATCCGCGCTCACCTCCGCTTCCAGGTTGGACAGCGACGCGGCCACGCCCACTCGCGCGGACTCGATGCCCAGGTCGCGCTCGTACTTCTGGCGCTCGTCCGCGGCGGCCCGCGCGAACACGCGGCCGAACACGCGGATCCGCTGCTGCGGCCCGCCCTTGTCGTCCACCTTGTCCGCTTCGTCCGGCGCCTCGCCCAGCGTGTCCGCCTTGGGGCCCGTGTCCTTCTTCTTCTTGCCCGGCACCGCCGCGTCCGGCACCGGCGCGCCCGGCTCGGAGACCTGCTCCGGCGAACCCATGACGGGCCCCTGCGAACCGCCAGGCATCGCCTGCGCCACCGCGCCTTCCAGTGCGTCACCTGTCCCGTCCGCCGGCTTCTTCGCGTCGTCGTCTCCGGACACCTCGAGCGGCCGGTCTACTCCCTCCGCCGCCGCGTCCTCGTCCGGCTCCGGCGCCGCGCTCGCGACCGCCGGCAGGCCCAGGAGGACCGCGACGAGCAGCCCCCGCCGCCACCCCTTTTCCTCCAGCCCCGTCC
>NZ_RAWF01000401.1:0-5528 GCF_003612075.1 Corallococcus sp. CA041A | reverse complement strand
AGCCCCCGGCCCCCCAGACGAAGTCCGCCGCCCCGGCCGCGCGCGCACCGGGCCCGGCCACCGACACGCCTCCTGGCCCGTTGGAGTCCCAGCCCCAGCGCACGTCGCAGGCCGTGCTGGCGGCCACGCGGATCCGCGACGGGGACGCGCTGATGCGCGAGCGCCGCTACCGAGAGGCCGCCTTCGCCTTCCTCGACGCGGAGCACGCGGCACCGGATCACGTGGAGGCGCGCTTCAAGCTGGGCAACTCGCTGGCGGTGCTCGGCTACTACGCGCGCGCCATCGAGGAGTGGGAGGCCGCGTCGCGCCTCACCCAGGACGCCGCCATCCGTCAGAGCGCGCAGGACAACATCACCCGCGCGCGTGTGAAGCAGGGCGAGCTCGGGGCGTCGCCGCAGGCCGTGGGGCAGATGCCCGGTTCCGGGCCGGTGGCGGACACGACGCGGGCCCAGGCGCGCCGCGCCTACGAGCAGGGCGTCCAGCACATCAGCCAGCGCGCCTACGCGCCCGCGCTCCAGACGCTGTCGCAGGCCCTTCAGCAGGAGCCGCTCCTGACCGTGGCGTACATCGCGCGGGGCAGCGCCAACATCGGGCTGAGGCGCTACGCGGAGGCCGCGGCGGACTACCAGTTCGCGCTGAAGCTGGAGCCGGACGCGGCCTCGCCGCTGTACGGACTCGCGGAGGCGTACCGCGCGCTGGGCCGCAACCTGGAGGCCCGCGACCTCTACGAGCGCTACGCGCGCTCCACCGCCGCCGACGTGCGACCCGAGCTGAAAGAGGAGTCCCGCCAGAAGGCCGAGCGCCTGCGCTGACCGCTCGCCTGGTGGGCAGACGGGCATGGTCCGAGGGACTGTCCGGCCCACTATTTTAAAGGGCATGGACGGACGCGCTCGGACGGTGGAGGGGAAGCAGCAGCAGCAGGTCTTTCGCCCGCGCAGGGTGCTCGCCGCCGTGATGGCGGCGGCAGGCCTGTTATGGCTGGGCATCTTCGCCTGGCTGTTCCACTTCGACGGCGTGCCGCTGCAGACGTTCCTGTCCGCGGCCTTCTTCGTCGTCTTCTTCGGGGTGGCCGTCACCTACTACGGCCGCACCCGCATTGAAGTGGACGCCCGGGGCATCACCTGCCGGGGCATGGTGCGCACCCGGCGCTTCTCCTTCAGGGACATCCGCAAGCTGGACGTCCTCCCCGGGCCGGTGACGGTCTACGCCATCCGGGGCAGCCAGGGCTTCGTGCACTTCACCAGCTTCTTCCTTCACCACCGGTACCTGGCCCGGCTCCTGGTGGAGCGCGCTGGCCTCTCGCCCCTGCCTGCGTAGGGCGCGCGCACTTTCAGCCTGTCGCCGCCACCAGGGAGGTGACGAGCAGCGCACCCAGGGCCAGTGCGACGGCCCCGGCGATGATCCAGCCCTCCAGGCGCCGTGGCCCTCCTTCGGGAGGCCGCGGCGCTCCTGCGTCCGAGGGTTCCTCCACAACGGCGGCCGACCGGGGCACGGGCCGCGCCTCCCCTGAGGCCTCGTCGAACGCCGCCTGGAAGCGGAGCAGCGAGCGCCCCAGCTCCACGACGTCCCCATCCACCAGGGGAGCGGAGGTCTCCAGCCGCACGCCGTTGAGGAACACGCCGTTGGGCGTCCCCAGGTCTTCCAGAACGAAGCCCGAGTCCTCACGGCGGATCCGCGCGTGCATCCGCGACACGGCCCGGTCGCGCAGCCGCAGGGCCGCGCCGTCGCCCCGGCCGATGTCCGTGCACGCCTCCGCGAGCGCGTGACAGCGGCCTACGTCCAGTCCGGTGAGGCAGGTGAGGGAGGCGGCGCGCGACGGCGGGGTGTCCGCGTCCGTCAGCAGGCCCTTGAGCACCGCGACAGTGCCCACGCCGCGCCCGGGGGCGCTCGGCTCGGCGAGCACGCGCAGGCACATGCCGTCCGGAAGGCCCAGCACCTCGCCGGGCACCACCAGGCGCGACACGCCGGGCAGCACGCGCACCGCGTTCACGGTGAAGCTGCGCACCGCCTCCACCATGAGCCGCCCGGAGCCGATGCGCAGGGTCAACAGCCCCGGAGGAAGGCCCTCCAGGTGGACATGGTCATCGGGGCCGCCGCCCAGGAGGTGGAGGCCCTCGGTCAGCTCGAACGGGGTGGGGGTGCCCAGGTGCTCGAATTCGAAGCGCATGCGGACGCCCGGCAGCAAGCGTCACGCCTGCCACCGGACGTCGCGTTTTCGCGAGGTTGCCCCCAGGCCCCATCCAGCCCCGGCCTCCCATGTCCGGAGGCCGGGACGGCGGTGGGCCATCGCTTCTGTCTAGAAGGTGGCACCCAGGTTGATGGTGCCCACGTAGCGGCCGCCGCTGCTGAACGTCTCGTCGCCGCCCAGGTTCACGTCGGACGGCGGCACGGTGAGCGCGAACTCCTGGTCGAACAGGAAGTTGTAGTTCACGCGTGCGTCCGCGGTGAAGCTGCCGATGTGCAGGCGCAGGCCCGCGCCCACCGGCACGTTGCCCACCGTGTCGTCCTGGAAGCCCAGGGCGGCGGAGCGCACGTTGTAGCGGCTCAGGCCCACACCGCCCATGACGTACGGCTGGAGCGGCGTGGCCGTCAGGCCCAGCGTCACCGCCGCCTGCGCGCCGTTGCGCACGATGTCCGGTCCGCTGGTGTCCGTCGTCAGCACGCGGCTGTCGTTGAAGTTGCTGATGGCGCCCGTGTAGCCCAGCTCGATGCCCAGCACGTTCGTCGGCTTGATGGCCACCGTCACGCCGTACGCCAGGCCTGGATCAATCTGGTCTCGCAGCCCGCTGGTGTAGCCCTCCACACCGCCGCCCACGAGGAACGTCAGGCCGCGCATGTCCGCCGACCTTCGCAGCTCCGTCGAAGCCGCCTGCGCGGAACCCGCCGCCAACACCGCCACCGCCGCCGCGCCAGCCAACAATCCCTTGCTCATGTGGTCCCCTCCCTGTGTTGGACCGAAAAGTGGGGTGGACTTTCGTCCATGCCAACCGGGCCTCGGGGGCCCGCCGGCTCGGTCGCCCTCCCTTGCGGACGGGTTGCCCATGCATGGGAAGCGCGCTGCCCCACCCGAGGAAGAACGCTTCCAGGAGGGCAGGGAAGGGTAGACTCCGCGCCTTCGATGCGCCTCCGCTCCCTTGCCCTCGTCCCGTTGCTGTCCTCCGTCCTGTTCGTGGGTGGCGCCTGCCGCGATGAACAGGCGGGCCCCGCCCACCGCACGCCCAAGCTGCCCGCGCCCACGACGCTGCGGACGCTCGACGCGGCCCCGGAGGGGCTCACCTTCCGCAGCGGCGCCACCTTCGCCGGAGGCTCCATCGTCTACCTGGGCGCGCGCGTGACGCCGGAGCAGGCCACGCCGGGGCAGCCGGTGCGCATCTCGCACTTCTTCCAGGCCGTGCGCCCGCCGCCCCAGGGCTTCCACTTCTTCGTGCACGTGGTGGATCCGGAGAGCGGCCAGATGCTGGCCAACGCGGATCACGAGTTCCAGGACGGCGCCGCGCCGCTGGAGACCTGGCCCGTGGGCCGGGTGCTGGAGGACGTGCACACCGTCGCCATGCCCGCCACGCCCGCACGCCTCGCGTTGGGCTTCTGGAAGGGCGACGAGCGGCTCGCGGTGGATGATCCGCGCATGCAGTCGGGTGACAACCGGATGCGAGGCCCGCTCCTCGGCGGCGAGCCTCCCGCGCTGCCGGAGTACACCGTCACGCGCGTGAAGAAGGCGCCGGTGGTCGACGGGGCGCTGGATGACGAGGCCTGGAAGGGCGCGAAGCCGGTGACGCTCGCGGGCAGCTTCGACGGCCGGCCCGTGCGGCTGCGCACCCAGGCGCGCATGGTCTACGACGACGCGAACCTGTACGTGGCCTTCGACGTGGAGGACCCGGACATCTGGGGCACGATGCGCAACCGCGACGACTCCATCTACGAGCAGGAGGTCGTGGAGGTGTTCCTCGACGCCAACGCGGACGGGCGCACATACAACGAGCTGCAGGTGTCTCCCCACAACGTCATCTTCGACGCGTACTTCCCCGCGCGGCGCCAGGGCATGGACCGTTCGTGGGACTCAGGCATGAAGACGGCGGTGAAGGTGCGCGGCACGCTGGACGACGCGTCCGACCGCGACGAGGGTTGGACGGTGGAGATGGCCATCCCGTTCAACCGGCTCGCGGAGGTGCCGCACATTCCGCCCCAGCCGGGCGAGCGCTGGCGCTTCAACCTCTACCGGTTGGAGCACCACGACCGCCGGCAGGTGGAAGGCCAGGCCTTCTCCCCGCTCTTCATCGGCGACTTCCACGCGCTGCCGCGCTTCGGGTGGCTCGTCTTCCAGTAGGCCGGCGCGTCAGGCGTGGGGTGAGATGTCCCACGGCGCATCCGCCACGGAGCGCTCCGCCGGGTCGCCCAGGAAGCGCACGAAGCCGCGGGACTCCAGCGTGTCGACGAGCTCCTCGGCCTCCAGTTCGGAGAACCGGTTGTCCCTCATGTCGAGCAGCATGTCGCGCATCAGGGACTTGCCGCGCAGGTAGCCCACGGGCTCGCCAGGGCCCAGGCGGGCCTTGAGTTGCGCGGTGAGCTGCCGGAGATCCAGGTCGTCGGAGATCATCACCGTTCAAGCTGGGCCTGCCTCCCACTCCCGGCAACGGGGGGCGGTGCGGAATCCACGCGCGGCAGGAAGGACACCAGCCGGACGTCCTCGCCGTCGCTCTCCAGGGTGATGGCCCCATCGCGGTCGGTGCGCCAGCACTCGGTGCCCAGGGCCCGGTAGCGCGCCTCCACCTCCGGATGGGGGAACCCGTATCGGTTGCGCCGGCCCACGCAGAACACCGCGTGTCGCGGCCGGGTGCGCTCCAGGAGTGGCGCGGTGGAGGACGTGCGCGAACCGTGGTGCGGCACCTTCAACACCGTCACCGGCCCCAGCGCCTCCTCGAGCGCGGCCTCGCCCTCCGCCTCCACGTCGCCCGCCAGCAGCACGGTGACGTCGCCATGGCGCACGCGCAGCACCACGCTCCGGTCGTTCGCGCCCTCCATCAGCTCGCGGTCCACGGGAGGCCCCAGCACCTCCAGCGTCGCCTCGCCCAGGACGAACGAGGCATGCCCCACCTCCACCTCCTCCACCGTGGCGCCCTTCGCGGCGGAGATGATCCGCCGGGACAGCGGCCCGTCCGCGCTCCCCGCGGACAGCCACAGGCGTCCGGTGGGCACCTGGGCCAGCGTCGACACGAGCCCGAGCGCATGGTCCGGATGCGGATGGGAGAGCACCGCGAGGTCCAGCCGTGACACGCCCTCCGCCTTGAGGAAGGGCAGGACGAACCGCTCCCCGGTATCCGCGCCCTCCGGAACGCCGCCCGCATCCACCAACGCATGGTGTCCCCGGGAGCGCAGCACCACCGCGTCCCCCTGGCCCACGGAGAGGAAGGTGATCCGCAGCGCGGGCTCTGGTGCGAGCACGGGCAGCAGCAGTGCGCCCAGCAAGGCCCCCGGAACGAGCAGGCCCAGCCATCGCCAGCGCCCCGCCCCCAGGGCCCATGCGCCCAGCC
>NZ_RAWF01000400.1:0-5547 GCF_003612075.1 Corallococcus sp. CA041A | reverse complement strand
GCCCTGCGAGGCGGCGCACGCCTGATTGCCGCCGGCCCCGGGAACCGGCGCGCCATTCACGATGCGACCACTGGCCAGGATGTCGTGGCTCAGTGTCGCATCCCCGTACACGGCGAGGATGACCGGACGGGTGCCCACGATGCGCAGTTCGCCGCCCAGGGCCAGGGTCCGCACCGGGATGAGAAGGATTTCGGGGGCACCGCCAGTCTGGGGCAGTGGGTGGACACTGAAGGCGGTGGTATCCGGGCCTCCATTCGCCTGGGGTGTCCAGGTCTGGGTCTCCGTGTCGAACACCACCGGCCCGGTGGTCCTCAGTTCGCCGATGTCACCGCCAGGAATGACGTTCGGATTGAAGTTGGTGGGCGTGTATGGGAACGCGACGCACTGGCCAGACGCGCTGCATACGCGCGGCGTTCCGGACTCATCCTGGCTGCAGGGCAGGTCGAACTGCGCCGGGTCCCCCGCGTAGATGCAGGAGTTGTTCGCCGTGCAACCCGCGACCGTAGTGCACTCCCTGGATGGGCAGGGCGTGGGCGTGCCATTGCACGTGCCTGCGCCGTCGCAGAAGCCCGGAGCGTGGCAGACGTCTCCGTCCACGCAGGATGCGGAGACCGGCTTGGGGGCGTACTCACAACCGCCATTGGTAGGGTTGCAGGTGCCCGTGGATTCCTGGCACTGGGCATTCATTGGCGTGGTGCACGCCTTCGGGTCGCCCACGCACTGCTTGCCGGCGGTGCAGCGGCCATTGAGCATGCACGGGTTCCCGGTGTCGCAGGTCGTGCCGACGACCACGTTCCCCTCGATGCACTGGCCCGTGGACGCCTCGCACGTCACCGTCGCCTGGCATTGGCCCGCGCCCTGCGTGCACTTGGGCGTGCCACCTCCGCACAGCGCAGACGCACCCACGCCAATGCATTTCTTGGCCATGTTGCACAGGTCCCCGTCCGTGCACGTCTTCTGCGCGCACTTCGTATCCGCGCACGCCTTCTTGCCATCACAGTCGAAGTCGATGGCCGTGTCGCACTTCTCCTCGGCGCCCGGATGGACGTCGTCCCGCGTGTCGTCGCAGTCGGAGATGCCCGCCCATTTGAGGCCGGCAGGGGAGGGAGAGCCGTCGCCGTCCAGGTCCACCGCCTCCAACGTCACGTTGTAGGGCGTGAACTCCTTGGGAACGACGTTGAGCGAAGCGTTCGTGAACGTCTCCACCGCCTCCCCCGTGCACCCCGGCTCCACGTAGGAGGACACCGTGACGCTCAGCGTGGTGTCCCAGTCCGCCTTGCGGCGCACCGCGACCAGGACCTCTTTCTTGTCCGGGTTCTTGAACTGGCCGGCCGGGATGTCCGTGGCTTCCTGATGACCCTGCGCATCCTTCGCCTCCACGCGCACGCACGCGGGCTTGAAGGTGCCGTAGGTCACGGACACACGGATGGCGCCTTCGTCGGGGGCCTTTTCCCCACAGGCGGCCAGGAACACCACGCATCCCAACAGGCAGAGCCGATACATGGCGCCGCACTGTAGCCAACACTTCCCTGCGCCGGGGAGCGGGGCCGGTAAGACCCCGGCTCCCCGTCAACAGGGGAACTCAGCCGCGCAGGGACACCACGGTGACGCCGTCTCCGCCCTCGTGGCTCTCGCCGGGGCGGAACATGCGGATGTACGGCGAGGCAGCCAGGTGGTCCCGGATGGCCTGCTTGAGGGCTCCCGTGCCGTGGCCGTGGATGATGAGCGCGGCGTCCTCACCCTTGCGCAGGCCCTGGTCCAGGAATGTCTCCAGCTCCGCCAGCGCGTCGTCCGCGCGCATTCCGCGCACGTCGCAGCGGAAGTTCGTGGCCTCCACCTGCGACGGCGCCGCGGAGGCCGCTCGCTTCAGGGCCGCTTCGCCCTTCCGCTGCTCCGGGAACTTCGCCTGCTGCGGCTTCTTGCCCCGTGAACCGGACAGCTCCGTCGTGGCCACGCGCATCTTCAGCGCGCCGCCCGCGGACACCACCGCCTGGCCTTCCGTCAGCTCCAGGATCTCCACGTCCCGGCCCAGGCCGGAGTGGTGCACCCACGCGCCCACCTTGAGGGTCGCGGGCCCCGGGGCCTCCACCTGGAACAGCTCCGCCTTCGCCGCCGCCGCGCGCTTCTGCGCCTCATCCGCGCGCTGCTGCAACTGCAGCCGTGCCTCGGAGAGCGCCTTCTCATTCTGCTCCGAGCGCAGCTTCGCCAGCAGGTCGCGGACCTCCTGGGCGGCGTGCTCGCTGGCCGAGTGCACGTCCTCGTTGAACTGCATCATCCGACCCTTGCGCTCACGCTCGAAGGCGACCTTCTGCTTCTCCAGGTCCGCGCGGAGCGCCTCCGCCTCCTTCGCCGCGATGCGCGCCTTCTCCAACTCCTCGGAGAGCTTGCGCCGCTCGTCCTCCGCGGCCGCCAGCGCCTTGGTGAGCGGACCGCCCGCGTTGAGCGACAGCTCCCGAGCGCGCTCGCACACGGAGGCGGGCAGGCCCACCCGCGCCGCCACGTCGATGGCGGACGACTGACCGGACGCGCCCATCTGCAACCGGAACGTGGGCGCCATCCGCTTGGAGTCGAAGCCCACGCGCGCGTTGAGGAAGCGCGGATCCATGTGCGCCAGCGCCTTGAGCTCCTCCAGGTGCGTCGTCACCAGGACGTACACCCCCTTGCCCAACAGCTCCTCCAGCACCGCGATGGCGATGGCCGCGCCCTCGCGAGGATCCGTGTCCGAGGCGATCTCGTCGATGAGCACCAGCGAGTCCGTCCCCACCGCCGCCAGGATGTCCCGCAGCAGGGTGACGTGGCCGCTGAACGAGGACAGGCCCTGCGACAGGTCCTGCGTGTCTCCCACGGTGGAGTGCACGGAGCGGTACAGCGGCATCCGCGACCCTTCGCCCACCGGGATGGGCAGGCCCGCGCGCAGCATCAGCGCGCACAGCCCCACGCCCGTCAGCGTCACCGTCTTGCCGCCCGCGTTGGGGCCGGACACCACCAGCGCCCGGGCGCTTTCGGTGAGCGTCACGTCGTTGGACACCACCTCCGTGCCCTTGAGCACCAGGCGCGGGTGGCGCAGCGCGCGCAGCTGCAGTTCCTTCACACCCACGAAGGTGGGCGTCGTGGCGTCCAGGTCCGCGGACAGGATGGCGATGGCCTCCACCTCGTCCAGCTCCGCCACCGCCTCCAGGCCCTCCAGCATGCGCGCGGACTCGCGGCCCACGAGCCGGCTCAGCTCCTGGAGGACCTTGAGCTCCTCCTCCGCGACCTCCGACTGCGCGATGGCCAGGTCGTTGCCCAGGCCCACCATCGCCTGGGGCTCCATGAAGAGCGTCTGCCCCGTCTGGCTGGCGTTGTGGACGATGCCGTCCACCTCCGCGCGGTAGTTCGACACCACCGGCACCACGTACCGCCCGTTGCGCAGCGTGTAGTAGTTCTCGCGCAGCTTGGTGGTGAACGTCAGGTCGTGGAGCATCTCGTCCAGGCGCGATTTGATCCGCCGGTGCAGGCCGCGTGCTCGGTCGCGCGCCTCCTTCAGCTCGGGGCTCGCGCGGTCGGAGATGGTTCCGTCCGGTTCGAAACACTGATCCAACCGGCGCGCCATGGCCTCCAGGAAGGGCAGGCGCTTGGAGATCTCCACCAGGCGGGGGACGCGCTCCTTGCGCTCGTCCAGGGCCTCGCGGGTGCGGGCGAAGGCGAAGAGCAGCTGGGCCGCGTCGATGAGCTGCCGGGGCTCCAGCACGCCGCCCTTCTCCGCGTGGCCCACCGCGGTGCGCAGGTCCGTCACGCCGCCCAGGGGCATGGAGAACTGCTGCTGGGAGAGGAAGCGGGCCTCGTCGACGAGCGCCAGCGCTTCGGTCACCTCCGTCTCGGTGTCCAGGAATGGACGGGCCAGCACCCGCTCCCTTCCTGGCTCGGTGCGGCAGCGCTGCGTCAGCGCGCGGAGCACTTCCGGGAAACCAAGGTCTTCCAACGTCCTTTGGGAAATCTGCACGGTCATGGGTTTCATGCGAGGCCGGGTGTCCGTCAAGAGGAAGTATTGAGGTGGCCCACCGGGACCTGCTATCTGCCAACCATGATGTGGGTTCTCGTGGCGGCGCTGCTTGCGGGCGCGTCCGACGCACCGGCCTCTCCGGTCCTGACGGCGCAAGCGGCTCCGGCCCCCAGTCCGCTGGCGGATGCGCTGGCGCTGGAGACCTCGGGCAACGACGCGGGTGCCCTCGTCGCCCTGGAGCGGCTGATTACCAACCAGCCCCGCTGGGAGTTGCCCCGGCTGGAGGCCGCGCGCCTGCTCCTCAAGGGAGGCAGCGCCCCGGAGCTGGAGCGCGCCCGGACCCATCTGGACGCGGCCCTGCGCGAGGCCCCTGACAACCCCCGCGTGTACTTCCTCCAGGGGCAGCTGCTGGAAGAGAAGAGCGCCACCTTCGACGCCATCCGCGCCTATGAGAAGGCGGTGACCTTGCGCCCCTCCTATGACGACGCGCGCTTCCGGCTCGCGGGCCTCTGGGCGCAGGCGGGGGACTGGCTCAAGGCGGAGCTGCACTACCGCCCCCTGTCCAAGTCCCGGCCCGCGTGGGTGCAGGTGCGCATGCAGCTGGCGGCGGTGCTGGAGAAGCAGGGCCGCACGCTGGACGCGGAGCGGGAGTTCCTGGCCGCGCGCGACGCCCAGCCGGACAACCCGGGTGTCCTGAGGACCCTGGCGACCTTCTACGAGCGGACGGACAGGCCCCAGCTCGCAGCGAAGGTGAGGGCGCAGCTGACGGCGCCGGAGAAGCGCAACATGCGGGCCCTCAAACCTTCAAAGCGCTGACAGCGAGCGGCGGAGCGCGGTCCGTGGCGATTGCTTCGCGCGACGCGCTGCATACACTGCCCCCGCTTTGAAGACCGCCAACCTCGCCATCGTCTTCACCGACATCAAGGGCTTCACCGAACGCACCAGCCGGCAGACGCTTGAGGAGAACCAGCGTCTGCTCCAGGTGCACGACGCGTTGCTCGCGCCGCTGTTCAAGGCGTTCGGTGGACGCATCATCAAGTCGATTGGCGACGCGTTCCTCGTCACCTTCGAGTCCCCCACCCAGGCGGTGCTGAGCGGCATCGCCATCCAGGACCGGCTCTGGCACCACAACCGGCAGCTGCAGGAGGACGAGCAGATCCACGTGCGCGTCGCGGTGAACGTGGGCGAGGTGCGGGTGGAGACCAACGACATCTTCGGCGAGCCGGTGAACATCGCCGCCCGCGTGGAGGGCATCACCGACGCGGGCGAGGTCTTCTTCACGGAGGCCGTCTACCTCTCCATGAACAAGGCGGAGGTGCCGTCGCAGGAGGTGGGCGCGTTCGAGTTGAAGGGCATCCCCGGGAAGATCCGCGTCTTCCGCGTGCCGCGCGCGCCCTACCGGGTGCTGGCGCCGGCGGCGCCTGACGCGGTGCTGCCCTCGCCGGAAGAGGCGGCCTTGCTGCCTCCCTACGGCAACCTGGCCCTGGCGCGCGTGGAGTCGAATCTGGATCTGGGCCAGCGCGCGGCGGCGGGCGCGGCGGCGATGGGGCAGGGCGCGGTGGCGG
>NZ_RAWF01000003.1:0-95115 GCF_003612075.1 Corallococcus sp. CA041A | reverse complement strand
CCGACGCGGCCCCGGCGTCTCCCACCGAGGCGCCCGCGCTCCGCCCCACGGGACTGCCCAGAGTGGTGTGGGCCACGGTCGCGGCGCTCTACGTGGTCCTCTTCCCGTACCACCCGGGCCTGCGCTCGCCCAACGAGCTGTGCCGCCTGTGGCAGACGCGCGCCCTGGTGGAGGACGGGACGCTGGAGATCAACCGCGCCCTGCGCGACTACGGCCCGGTGGGCGACCTGTCGGTGATGGACGGGCGCTACTACCCGTCCAAGGCGCCGCTCTTGTCCTTCGCCGCGGTGCCCGTGTACGCGGGCCTGAGGGTCCTGGGCGGCAGCCACCGCTACGCCGTGCCGGAGGTGCCGCTCGTCTTCTTCAGCCGCCTCTTCCTCACGGTGCTGCCCACGTTGGGACTGCTGTGGCTGGTCCGCAGCTTCCTGCGCGCGTTCCTGTCGCCCGTCGTCGCGGACGGCGTCACGGTGACGTACGCGCTGGGCTCGCTCGCGTTCAGCTACTCGCTGCTCTTCATGAGCCACCAGACGACGGCGGTGCTGCTCTTCGCGGGCTTCTACGCGCTCTGGAAGCTGTCGCGCGGCGAGTGGCGCGAGCGTGGCTACATCGTGGCCGGCGCGTGCGCGGGCGCCACCGTCGCCGCCGAGTACACCGGCGCGCTCGGTGTGCTGGGCCTCATCCTCTACGCCGTCCTCACCGTGCCAGGCACGCCGGAGCCGTGGGCCGCGCGGCTGAAGAAGCTGGGCCGGGCCACGGGGCTCGCCGTGGTGGGCGCGCTGCCCTTCATCGTGGCGCTGGGGCTCTACCACCAGGCCACCTTCGGGCACCCGCTGGAGACGGGCTACAAGCACCTCAACGACGCGGCCTACCAGCCGTGGCACCTGGGCGGCTTCCTGGGCATCCGCACGCCGGATCCGCGCGCCTTCGCGCTGTCGTTCTTCTCTCCGCTCCGGGGCCTCTTCACCCTGTCGCCGTTCCTGCTGCTCGCGCTGCCCGGGCTCGTGCTGCTCAAGCGCCTGGGCCGGACCTCCGCGGAAGGACGCGCCCTCTTCTGGATGTCCGCGGCCACGCTCGCCGGCTACACGTACTTCACCTCGTCGTTCACCTACGACTCGTGGGGCTGGACGACAGGCCCCCGGCACCTCACGGGGCTGGTGCCCTTCCTGCTGCTGCCCGCGGGTCTGGTGCTGGAGCGGCTGCGCGGCGCCGGCAGGCCGGTGCTGTCCGGCATCGCGGCCATGCTGTGCGCGGCGTCCGTGCTCATCACGGGCCTGGCCACCTTCGTCAACTACATCCCCGACGACGTCTCCACCCCCGTGCTCGCGCTGGCCCGGCCGCTCATGCTGGACGGCTACCACCCGCCCAACCTGCTCGCCTGGCTGGGCCTGCCCACGTCCCTGGCCGGCGCGGTGCTGTTCGCGGCGCTCGTCACCGTGGCGGCGTCCGTCTTCGGGGCGCTGGGCCGGGACGCGGCCGGACGCGCGCCTCCGCCGGCGGTCTGGGTGGCGGGGCTCGCCACACTGGCGGTGCTCGCGAGCGCGCAGGCGGTGTTCACCCGGAACGACCGGGCGGATCAGAACGCGGTGCGCTTCCTGGAGTCCGTCTGGCTCCAGCCCCCCGGCCGCCCCACCGCGCCCTTCTGGCCCCAAGCCGGCTCCTGAGCGCGTGGCTATACTGGCCTCCCCCTCGCTCGGAGACCGTGCATGACCTCGCGGTGGTTCCTGCTGTCCACCCTCCTGCTGTGCTCCCCGGCCCTCGCCCACGCCGAGGACGCCGCCGCCCTCTGGGACAAGAGCTGCAAGAACTGCCACGGCCCGGACGGCCGCGCCCAGACGCGCATGGGCCAGAAGGAGTCCATCCCCGACATGAGCCGGGCCTCCTGGCAGAAGAGGGAGTCGGACGCCGAGCTGCGCAAGGTCATCGCCAACGGCTCGTCCCACAACCCCAAGATGAAGGCCTACAAGGACCGGCTCACCCCGGAGCAGATGGACGCCCTGGTGGGATACATCCGCACCTTCAAGGCGAAGGAGTAGCGCTCGTGAATAAGCCTTCGCGTCCGGGCGTCGTGGGGACTGGGAGAATTGGAGCCACCATGAAGACCCTCACCGTCGCCATCGTGTTCTGCCTGTCCATGGTCAGCCTCTTCACGTCGGTGCGCGCCGACGCCAATGCCTTCCCCCGCCTGGAGCCGGGCATCTCCCAGCCGGTCGCGCTGATGCCCAAGGGCGGAGACGGCAAGGGCGGTGGCAAGGGCGGCAGCGACGGCGGCAAGGGCGGCGGCGAGGAGGACGAAGAGGAGTACCGCCGGCAGACCCGCGCCCTCTCCCAGAAGGCCGCCCTGGAGCTGGTGGATCCCGGCGTCCTGGACGACATGCTCCGCCTGCGCGCCGCCGTGCGCGGCGGCCACCGCTGACGCCGGGCTACCTCGCAAGAATGAGGGGGCTCGCAAAATTTGCGCAGCCCCCTGACGTCACACGGCACCCCCCCGCATCGCGGACATCCCTTATTCCGGCGGGTTGAGTGCCGGAATTCCCGGCACGAAGCTTGCTGTTCAGAAGCTCCCAAACCGTACCGCCCCCAGGGGTACGCGAAGGAGCCCTCGATGGTGCGTCGCCCAACCCCCCGCCGTCAGTCCCGTGGCTTCACGCTCCTGCTCGCACTGGGCGTGGTCACGCTGGTGACGATGGCGGTGATGCTCAGCTACAGCGTGGTGGGCCGCGAGGCCGACAGCCAGGCCGACACCCGCCGCCAGAAGCAGGCGTTCTTCGCCGCCGAGGCGGGCCTCGCGGAAGGCCGTGAGACGGTGCGCCTCATCATGGCCAACGCCAAGAACCTCGGCGAGCTCACCATCGACCTGCGCGCGACCCTGGGTGCGCCGGTCAACGACATCCCGGGCCTGGGCTCCGCGGCCCGCCCCTATTTCGAGCTGCTCCCGCCCGGCGGTGGCGAGGTGTGGAACCGCTACGAGCTGCTCACGAGCACCCTGGAGGATGCCGAGCTCCCCGCCAACGTCGACTACCCGGAGCAGCGCAACGTGCGCTACCGCGTCTTCGTGCGGGACGACGACGACAGTGATCCCAGCCCGGAGGTCGACGGCAACCAGCAGGTGTGGGTCGTCTCCATCGCCGAGGTGGCGAATCCCCGGGGCCGCCCGACGCGCTCCGTCGTCCAGGCGCTCGTGACCAACGTGAGCACCCAGTCGATCGTCGGCCCTGGCACCCCCTCCGGGAACGCCAACATCAACAACTAGTTCCCGCAGCCGGTGGCACCGCCGCGTCCCTTTTCCAGAACTCCTGCCTCCCCCCGAGCCCTCCATGAAACGCCTGACTCCCCTGCTGCTTCTGCTCCCGGCGCTCGCCAGCGCCCAGGACCGCGGCGAACTGGCCTTCAACAAGGCCTGCGCCAAATGCCATCCGGCCGAGGTGCAGAAGCGCTCCTTCGGCACCCGCGCACCGGCCGGCCCCCCCATGGCCACGGTGCTGCGCAGGAAGAGCCTGGAGGAGATCCGCACGTGGACCGTGGCACCGCACCGGATCAACCCGAAGACCAACTGCGACACGCGGCTCCTGGCCCCCGACGACATGGACGCGCTCGTGAGCTTCCTGGCGACGGTGACGGTGGCCACGCCGCCTCCGCGCCGGATGCTCCTGCGGCAGCAACTGGAGCAGGGCGGCACGCAGAAGGTTCGTGAACAGCCCGAAGCCGAAGAGAAGGCGAAGTCCCAGCCCAAGAACCAGGGGAAGAAGTGATGCGGACGTTCTACAAGGGACTCTTTGCCCTGGCGCTGACGCTCTCGTCGCCGGCCCTGACGGCCACCACGCCCACCCAGCTCTGCCGCAACGACCTGGACGAGGACGCCCAGGGTGACTTCAAGCTCGGTCCGGACGGCCTCACCGTCGCCAACGACACCATCATCCTGCGCCCTGACGGCCGCCTCCAGCTCAACACCAACCTCAAGAAGCTGGACTCGGAGAACATCACCTTCCCGTTCGACCAGCGCGTCACCATCAGCTACGTGTACGAGTCCGCCGGTGCGTCGCACGCGCTCGGCTACATGTACCTGGATGACGTGAAGGACCGCCACTACGCGGACGCCAACGGCAACCTCGTCGACCTCAACAACAACGGCATCCTCGACCTGCACGAGGCCCTCTACAACCTCACGCCGGCGGACGACACCAAGCTGACCCACAAGTACATCGGCGTGCTGCCGCGCCGCTGTGACAAGACCTTCACGTCCGGTGGCATCAAGTACAACCATCCCGAACTGGCGATGGACAAGGACTGCAAGGAGAAGTTCGAGTCCCAGCTCGACACCACGGACGCGCGGCCAGGACGCACGTCGGGCGCCTACAACATCAAGGCGGACTGGGTGGGGCTGCAGATGCCCCTGAACAACAACAACTTCGACACTCCCAAGGACCTCTCGGACAACGACGCGTCCGACAAGGGGTTGTTCCCCCACATCCCCAACCTGCTGGAGCCGAGCGCCGCAGCCAACGGCTATCTGGGCCTGGGGCGCATGGTCTTCCTGCTCGCGGATGACGACAGCGACAAGACCGTCTTCCGCAAGCTGGGCCCCGTGCAGGATGCCACCACCGACAACGACGGCATCCCGGACTACGACGTCTCCAAGTACGACTACCGCGGCCTCGAGCAGTCGGTGAACCCCGACCCCGGCATCACCGCCCGTGACCGCACGGTGGACCTGGGCCTCATCGAGGGCGGCAAGGAGATCGTCTTCTTCGCCATCGTCTACTACGACGCCCGCCACAACCTGGACAACGACACGGTCGCGCCCTGCCTCAAGCGCAAGAAGTACTCGGACAACGCCGCCGAGGACGGCAAGTGCCTGCTGCACCTGCGCACGTCCATCTCCGTGTTCTTCTCCAAGGCCACCTGGAACATGGACCAGAACTTCCTGGCCCCCGCGGACAACAAGGTGGCCGAGCGCAACATCGGTTGCGAGTACTCCGACCAGTGCAACCCGCCCGGCTACAAGGACGCCTGCACCATCGTCAACACGAACAAGAAGGCCTGCGGCTGGCTGGACGACGCCACCCTCCAGCGCCTGAACACGAACACCTACAACAACCTGCTCATGCCCAAGGAGGGCGTGACGGTGATGCGGCCTGGCACGGAGCCGGGGCTCGAGAAGAAGGAAATCGACCGGATGAACTACATGCCCCACGTCATCGTGGGCGCACCCACCACCGACCCCTTCCGGTGGATCCTCGGCTTCGAGGACCTCAACGGCGGTGGTGACCGGGACTTCAACGACATCGTGTTCCTCATCAACAAGGAGAACGGCGGTGGCGCCAAGTCCACCACCATCACCTCCAAGGTGCTGAGCCCGGAGGGCGATACGCCCGGCCAGAACTTCACCATCACCAAGGTGCGCTTCCGCCGTCAGGACGACGTGGCGCCCTACGCGAAGCCCGGCAATCCCCCCACGGAGATCCGCAAGGACTGCACTTCAGCGCCTTGCTGGACCGAGGAGGCCAAGAATGCCTGCACGTCGACCGGCATCCTGCCCACCATCACCTATTCCATCGCGGTGGACTGCCGCACCTTCGACCCGGTCAACATCACGTACAACGACAACCCGAACCCCACGTGGGTGCCCGTGGTCTTCCCGGCCCAGACGCCCGCCGCCCAGGAGGTGGAGATCGACATCCTGGCGCTGGGCCTGACCGGTTCGCAGCTGTGCTGGAAGGTGGACATCAGCAGCCCCAACGAGCAGTGCCGTCCCATCATCGACGACGTCGACATCGGCTATCAGGCCGTGCGCGCGGGTGCCTATTCGCGCGCCACCCCCACCACGGTGGGCAACGTGGTCATGTGGGGTGTGAACGAGACGCCGGGACAGAACTGGGGCACGGGTTGGCCCTCCGTGGAGAGCAGCCTGCCCGCTCCCGGTATCCGGGCCTATGACGGCGCCAAGGACTACACCCTGCGAGGCCGGTTGTACCTCCAGTCCATCTACGACCCTGAGAACCCCGAGACGACCACCAACGAGCAGCAGTGGGAGGGCGGCCGCGTGATGGCCGTGTCCATGACCTCCGGTGAGCCGCGCAACCGCAAGCTCTACTCGATGAACGCCGCGGGCCAGCGCAAGGAGGTCAAGGAGCTGGCCGGCACCGCCGACAGCGTGCTGTTCCCGGACGTGCTCTGCAACGACTACAGCGAGATCGACAGGCGCTATCCGTATGACCTGAACAAGGACAACATCTGCGGCACGCCCACCATCACGCAACCCCCGGGGACGGACAAGCACATCACCGGCGACCACAACGACCGCGACTTCCTGGTGGACTGGCTGTACGGCTACGAGAACCGTCACGCCGCCGGGGCCAACAACGCGCGCCGGCCCTGGCCCATGGGCGGCGTCAACCAGTCCACCGTGGGCGTGGCCGTCCCGCCGTATCAGGACTCCTGGTACCAGGCCGCGAAGGCCAGCGAGCGCGACCTGTACTTCAAGAACTTCATGACGCCCCTGAAGGAGCGGAGCAGCATCGCCTATGTGGGGACGATGACCGGTGTGCTCCACGCCTTCGACACGGGCGAGTATCGCGCGGCCCTGAACGACGAGTGCGTCTCTGGCAGCCAGTACCGGGGCTTCTTCGTTCCGGAGAAGTGCGGCACGAAGGAGAAGCCCGCCGAGCGCATGTACGGCAAGGGCAGCGAGGTCTTCGCCTACATGCCCAGGCTGATGCTGGGCCAGTACCGCAACCAGTACGTGCGCTTCCGCAACTCCGGCACCCTCGTGCGCCCCCAGATGGACGCCACGCCGGCCATCGCCAACGTGGACCTGGGTGACAAGAACGGCTGGGACGCCAGCATCAAGTACGACTGGACCCCGCTGACCACGGAGAACAAGAAGCAGGGCGCCAAGACGGTGCTCGTCTCCGCGACGGGCAAGACCTCCCCCGTGGTCTTCTCGCTCGACATCACGAATCCGAAGGACTCGTGGTACCCCTCGCCCATGTGGGAGTTCAGCTTCATGGACACCGCCATGGCCTCCTACTTCAGCGCGGCGCAGGTCCTGAACAGCGCCGTGCTGCTGCCGGACAACAGCGGTTCGCGGCACGTCCCCAACGTCGCCCGCATCTCCTGGGGCTCGGCGGATGAGAAGGACCGGCGTTGGGTGTCGGTGGTGGGCACGGACTACCAGCCGGCGGACAAGCGCGCGGGCACCGTCTACGTGCTCGACATGAAGACGGGCCAGCCGCTCGAATCCGGCTCGGGTCCGGCGGGCAAGTACGCGGGCGTCATCACGCTGGAGAAGGGCTCCGGCGTCGCGGCGGCGACGCCGATGGTGGACCTGGACCGGGACGGCAGCTACGACGTGATGTACGTCCCCACCACGTCCGGAAGCGTCTGGCGCGTCAACTTCAAGAAGGTGAAGATCACCGACCCGGCCGGCGACCAGGTCCAGAAGTGCATGCTGGCGCATGCCGCCACGGCCCTGAAGGACCACAAGGACGCCGCCAGCCAGACGGCGCTGGAGCTCCAGCAGCTCTACTCCAGCATGGCGGTGCAGTTGGTCACCACCAAGACGGGGCCGGCGGTGCGGTTCTACTTCGGCACCAGCGACAATCCGGATGAGTACTCGGACGGCTATCCCGAGTTGGATCCCAAGAAGCCCACCTACCAGTACCACCTGCTCGCCTTCGAGGACTCGGACCCGACCGGCAGCAAGCCGTGCGCGGAGCTCAAGCCCCTGTGGGTGCAGAAGATGGATGCGGGCCAGAAGCTGTGGGGCGGTGTGGCGCTCAGCGAGGAGAACGTCTTCGCCGCCACCGCGGCGGGCACGGCCGCGGACATCTGCAACCTGAGCGATACGCTCAAGGGTCAGTCGTACGTCGCCAACAAGGGGACAGGCGCACTGATCAGCAAGAAGGACAACAGCTTCCACGCCATCGTCGCGCCCGTCATCCATGACGGCTTCGTCCTGCAGGGCACGGTGACCGGAGATGTCGCGCCGACGCCCGCGCCTGAGAACCCGGACGGGAAGCACAACAACCCGACCGCCAATGGTGGCGTTCCCCGTTCGCAGATCATGATGTGGGAGCCGCTGCCCGACGGGAGACTGCCGCAATGAAGCAGCGTGCCTCACGAGGCGTCACCCTGTTGGAGGTCATGGCCACGATGACGGTCATGCTGCTGGGCGTCATGGCGGCCATGACCGTCGTGACCCAGACGAGCGCCTCCAACCGGCGCACGCTGACCGCCAACCAGGCCCAGGTGATCGCGGAGCAGGCCCTGGAGCGGGTCATGACGCTGGGCTGCCTGAACCCGACCTGCAACAACCTGCGGGACGAGAACTACTCCGTCTGGCAGACGGCTTCGGGGGCGCTGCGGACCATCGCGCCCACGGAGCCGGGCCTGGTGGCGAGGGAGTACAGGGTGAACATCGACGTGGACAACCCGAGGGAGCCCATCACCATGGAAGGGGCCAAGGTGGGCTGGCCCCCGCTGGACCGCATCGTCGTGGCGGGAGCGCCTGGCACCGTCGTGAACGTGCGGGTGTCCGTGAGCTGGGATGAGCCGGGGTTTCGCTCGGACCGGCAGATGGTGGTCCTCCAGACGCGGATGGCGCCATGAAGACCTCCTCGTTCCAGGGCCGGGGGTTCACGCTCCTTGAGATGATGATCGCCAGTGCCCTGGGTGTCGTCGTCATCACCACGGGGCTGGTGGTGGGCACCCAGATGCAGAAGCGCGCCCTCTTCGAAGAGCAGACGATGACGGCGCAGGTGACGGGCCGGACCGTGAAGGACGTGCTCGTCGCCGACGTGTGGCGGGCGGGCGTGGGCATGGGCAACACGCCCATCGCCTTCGACGTCGACGATGAGCGGTCCGCCATCACGGTGTGGCACAGGGCCGACCTGACCGCGGACGCGACCTTCGTGCAGGCCCCCACGGCGGCGCTGGCCTCGGACGCCCTCCAGCTCTACTGGGGTGAGACGAACGGAGCCATCACGCTGGCGTCATGCCCGGGGGGAGACTTCCGGAACGGCAATACCTTCTGCGCGCTCCCCGAGGCCCCCACGGCCCTGGTCACACCCAGTGGCCCGACGCTCGCGGTCATGGCGAGCGGTGGCCGCCGGATGGCGTGCCCCGTGAACATCACCGCCGTGGCGCCTGGCGCGCCCGGCAGCATGTCCACCATCACCACCGACGGCGCCGACAAGAACCCTGCCTGCATCGACGGCGCTGCCGCCTGGAGCGGGCCCACAGGGCTGGCCATTGACGTCGTGAACTGGATGGCCATGCGGCTGGGGGGCGTGGCCTACCGGGTGAACTGGAGGAACAACATCCCCACGCTGGAGTACCGGCCCGTGGGGGAGGCCAACTGGTTGCCGCTGAGCCGTGACGTGGAACAGCTCACCGTGCGGGAGGGGCTCATCGACTTCAACAACCCCGACAACGCCCTGCAGTGGTTCCCCAATGAAGGCATGCTCCCCGTCCCCGCGCAGGCACACCCGGCCATCTCCGAGTGCACGCTGGCGAAGTACGACACCAACGAATGCTCACTGGGTCTGCTGGAGGCGGATGGCTCCGCGGTGGTGAAGCCCCCCAATGACCTGGATCTGCGCAAGAGGCTCCGCCAGCGGGTCCGCCAGTTGGAGGTGACCCTGGTCATCCGGACCCGTCGTTCCAACCAGGAAGCGATCCAGCCCGGGCTGGATGAGGAAGGCTTCGTGCGAGACGGGTACAGCCGCCGACGGTTCACCTTCACGGTCGAGCCCCGCAACTTCATGAGCGTGGGAATGGTCCGGGTGGCCGGAGCGGGAGGGGCAGCGCCATGAAGAACACGCGAGGAATGACGCTGCTGGAGATGATGACGGCCGTCGCGGTGTTGGGGGTGCTCGCCACCCTCGCCATTGCCGGCATGCAGGGCAACATCAGCGCCCAGCGCGAAAACACCGCGACGCGTGAGTTGTGGTCGTCCGCGCTGCGGGCACGCCAGCTCGCCATCAGCACGAACCAGCCCGTGCGCATCGTGGTGGAGAACGACATCACCCTGCCAGACGGCTCGCGGGCCACCGTGGCGCGCTGGGAGCGCCTGAAGTGTGGCACCGACCTCAGCACCCCGGATGAATGGACCCTGGACAACTGCCCCAGTCCAGCCTGTGTGGACAAGACCTGCCGCACCGAGCCCAACTGCTGCACGGACACGGGGCAGGACATCATCATCCCCACCACGATGAGCGCCGCGGACATCAACAACCTGTGCTTCCTGCCGGGTTCCGGCCGGCCGGCGCTCAACAAGATGGACTGCCTGCAGGGGCAGCTCGGTCAGCCCGCCACCATCGCGGGGGCGGCGCCCTTGGATGAATCCATCCAGTTCCGGTTCACCTCCAACCGCGCCAAGAGCGTGCTGATGGTGGAGCCGCTGACGGGCATGTCCAACGTGATGGACTGCGATTCGATGTCCGCCACCACCACGGACACCGCCAAGCGGGACATCCGGCTGGCGAACGCCTGCGACAAGCCCTGAGCGGGCCTGCCGCGCGCCCGGGGACCTTCCCATGTCCCGGGCGCGCGTGAGCCTCCCCGCCCAGCGGCCGTCCCGCTGTCCCCCTGGACACGACAGGTGTCCGCATCCAGCGTTGATTTGGGAGAGGCCGCACCCTAATTAGCCGAGGGCCCCACACGGGCCCCCGAATGGATACCTCTCCTCCTCCGAAGTCCGATGGCACGCCCTGGCCCGGCGGCGCTCCCCCTTCCTCCGGTGATGCCTTCGCCCGGCTCCTCGCCTCCCTGCGCGTGGGACACCGTGCGCGGACGCAGGGGGTGAAGGGCGCGGCGCGCGGCCACCTGCTCGCCCGCCTGCACCGCGAGCTGCGCGCGCCCCTGGTGTGCGTGGCCGTGGATGAAGAAGCGGCGGACGCGCTCGCGCACGACCTGGCCTTCTTCCTGGGAGGCACCGGCAGCCTGCTGGAGCCTCGCGTGCTGCGGCTGCCCGCGGACGAGGTGCTCCCGTACGACGAACTGTCGCCGGAGGCAGGCCCCATCACGGAGCGCCTGGGCGCGCTGTTCCACCTGGCGCGCGGCACG
This sequence comes from Corallococcus sp. CA041A, assembly GCF_003612075.1. Lineage (NCBI taxonomy): Bacteria > Pseudomonadati > Myxococcota > Myxococcia > Myxococcales > Myxococcaceae > Corallococcus > Corallococcus sp. CA041A. The sequence continues at coordinate 84,051 of NZ_RAWF01000003.1, read as the reverse complement.
CCGTTCCCCGCGCTGGTGCTGTCCCTGCGCGCGCTGCACCGCCGCGTGCTGCCGCTGGGGGTGATGGAGGGGCTGGCCCAGCGCGTGGAGGTGGGCCAGGACTTCGACCGGGACTCGCTGGCGCGGAAGCTGGCGTTGATGGGCTACCAGAACAGCCCGCTGGTGGAGGACAAGGGCACCTTCAGCGTGCGCGGCGGCCTGCTGGACGTCTTCAGCCCGCTGTACGAGCGGCCGGTGCGCCTGGAGTTCTTCGGGGACACCATCGAGTCCATCCGCGTCTTCGACCCGGAGTCGCAGCGCACCGTGGACGCGCTCAAGACGGTGGACCTGGTGCCCGCGCGCGAGCTGCTGCTCACCGACGACACCCGCCCGCGCGCGGAGGCCGCCGCACGCGCGGTGGCGGACCGCATCAACCTGCCCACCATCAAGCTGCGCGAGCGGCTGGACGCGCTCCGCGAAGGGCTGCCCGGCTTCGGCCTGGAGGGGCTGCTGCCTGGCTTCTTCGAGGGCGGGCTGGCCTCCGTGTTCGACTACCTGCGCGCGTGGGCGAAGGAGCCCGTCGTCTACCTGGACGACCCGATGGGCCTGGACCGCGCGCTGGAGGAACTGACGGCGGAGCTGGCGAAGGGCGTGGAGGAGGCGGACGCGCGCCAGGACCTCACCTACCCACCGGAGCACCACTTCCTCACGCGCGAGGGCGTGGCGGAGGGCCTCAAGGCCCTGCGCGTGGTGGAGGGGGGAGGCCTGTCGCTCACGCAGTCCGAAGCGCCCGTGGCCTTCACCTTCGGCACGACGCAGGACCTGCGCGAGGCCATCCTCGCGCACCACGGTGAGGAGGGCGCGCTCACCCCGCTGGTGGAGCGGCTCCAGCGCTGGCGCGACACCGGCGTGGCGTGCGCGGTGGCGTGCGGCACGCTCAGCCAGGCGGACCGGCTGAAGCGGCTGCTGTTGGACCGCTCCGTGATGGTGAAGGTGCACGCGGAAGCGCTGCAGGACCCGGCGAAGCTCTACGAGCCGGCCATCTGGGCACACCTGTTCACCGGCGAGGTGAGCCACGGCTTCATCGACCCGGAAGGCCGGCTGGCGGTGCTCGCGGACGAGGAGATTTTCGGCGTCCGCTCCCGCCGCCGCGTCAAGCGCAGCAAGAAGCTGGACGCGTTCGCCGCGGGCTTCAAGGACCTGAAGGAAGGCGACCTCATCGTCCACACCGACTTCGGCATCGGGCGCTACGCGGGCCTGACGAAGATGGAGGTGCAGGGCGTGCCGGGGGACTTCCTCGTCCTGGAGTACGCGGGGCGGGACAAAATCTATCTGCCGGTGGGCCGCATGCGGCTCATCCAGAAGTTCACCGGCGGCGACCCGGAGAAGGTCCAGCTGGACAAGCTGGGCACGACGAGCTGGGAGAAGACGAAGAAGCGCGTCAAGGAGCAGCTGCTCAAGATGGCGGCGGAGCTCCTGCAGATGGCCGCCGCGCGCAAGGCGCACCCGGGCTATGCGTTCGCGCCGCCGGACCGCTACTTCGCCCAGTTCGAGGCGGACTTCGAATTCGACGAGACGCCGGACCAGGCGAAGGCCATCGAGGACGTGCTCGCGGACATGCAGAAGGCGCAGCCGATGGACCGGCTCGTCTGCGGCGACGTGGGCTACGGCAAGACGGAAGTGGCGATGCGCGCCGCCTTCAAGGCCACGTTGGACCGCAAGCAGGTGGCGGTGCTGGTGCCCACCACGGTGCTGGCGCAGCAGCACTTCCACTCCTTCAAGAAGCGCTTCAAGGACTACCCCGTCACGGTGGAAGTGATTTCCGGCATCCGCAAGCCGCCGGAGATCCGCGACATCCTGCGCCGCGCGAAGGAGGGCAAGGTCGACATCGTCATCGGCACGCACAAGCTGCTGGCGGGCGAGGTGGCCTTCAAGGACCTGGGGCTCCTGGTGGTGGACGAGGAGCAGCGCTTCGGCGTGAAGCAGAAGGAGGCGCTCAAGCGGCTGCGCACGCAGGTGGACGTGCTGACGCTGACGGCGACGCCCATCCCCCGCACGCTGCACATGAGCATGTCCGGCGTGCGCGACATGAGCATCATCGCCACGCCGCCGCAGGACCGCCGGGCCATCCGCACCTTCGTGATGAAGTACGACGAGGGCGCCATCAAGGAGGCCGTGGAGCGGGAGATTGCTCGCGGCGGCCAGGTCTTCTTCGTCCACAACCGCGTGGAGTCCCTGCCGTCCATGGAGCAGGAGCTGAAGAAGCTGCTGCCCAATGTCTCCATTGGCGTGGCGCACGGCCAGATGGGCGAGGGGCAGCTGGAGAAGGTGATGCTCCAGTTCACGGAGCACAAGTTCCAGGTGCTGCTGTGCACCAGCATCATCGAGAGCGGCATCGACATCTCCAGCGCCAACACGATGATCGTCAACCGCGCGGACCAGTTCGGTCTGGCGCAGCTCTACCAGCTGCGCGGCCGCGTGGGCCGCAGCAAGGAGCGCGCGTACGCGTACCTGATGGTGCCCACCCGCCGTCCGGTGACGAAGGACGCGCAGCGGCGCCTGGAGGTGCTCCAGAACTTCACGGAGCTGGGCGCGGGCTTCTCCATCGCCAGCCACGACCTGGAGATTCGCGGCGCGGGCAACCTGCTGGGCGAGAAGCAGTCCGGCGCCATCGCGGAAATCGGCTTCGACCTGTACGCGCAGCTGATGGAAGAGGCGGTGGCGGAGCTGCAAGGCCAGCCGCCCAAGGTGCACGTGGAGCCGGACATCAACCTGCCCATGCCGGCGCTCATCCCCGACGACTACGTGGCGGACGTGCACCAGCGGCTGGTGTTCTACAAGCGCTTCAGCCAGGCCAGCCACCCGGACGAGGTGACGGACCTGCGCGCGGAGCTGGTGGACCGCTACGGCGAGGCCCCCGACGAGGTGGACGCCCTCTCCGAGGTGACGCTCCTCAAAATCGACATGCGCGAGCTGCGGCTGCGCGCGCTGGAGGGGGGCCCGGCCCGGCTGTCGCTGGCGCTGGGCGGCGACGCGCTCCTGGACGGCGCGAAGGTGGCGGGGCTGGTGCAGCGCTCCAAGGGCTTCTACCGGCTGACGCCGGACATGAAGCTCATCGCCCGCGTGCCCCCGGAGGTGAAGGGGCACGCCCTGCTGGCGGAGGCGCACAAGCTGCTGCGCGACGTGGGCACCTGCGCGCTGCCCCGGCACTGACGCACGCCCGGGGACTTACGATAGGCTGGCCGCCGAATGGCGATTGAGAAGGCGTTGTTGCTCATCGCGGACATCGGCGGCTACACCCGCTTCATGCGGCAGCACCGCTTCGGTCTCGCGCACGCGCAGGACACGGTGGCCCAGCTGCTGGAAGCCGTCATCGACGCGTCCGGGCGGTTCAAGCTGGCGAAGCTGGAAGGCGACGCGGCCTTCTTCTACGCCGTGGGCGAGGACACCTCGCCGGTCGCGAAGCAGGTGGCTGCCATCCGCCGCGCGTTCCTGGAGCGCCGGGAGCAGCTGGCCATCGACCGCATGTGCAACTGCGACGGGTGCACGCAGGTGGGCAACCTGACGCTCAAGTTCGTGGCCCACGCCGGGGAGGTCGCCTTCCAGAAGGTGAAGCACCTCACGGAGCTGGCGGGGGTGGACGTCATCCTCCTGCACCGGATGCTGAAGAACGACGTGCCCATCTCCGAGTACGTCCTGATGACGGACGCGGTGCACCAGCACCTGGGGCCGGAGCTGCGCCAGCTCAGCCAGGGGCTGGAGCACGACTTCGAGGGCATGGGCCGCACGTCGACGCACTACATCGAACTGAGCTCGCTGGTGACGAGCGTGCCCGCGCCGCGCCCCAACCTGCTGCGCAAGCTGTGGAACAAGCTGACCCTGGAGCTGCGCTCGCTGAAGTACGTGCTCGGCTTCAAGGAGGCGTGCGAGGGCTTCCGCAACGTCGAGGTCGTCGACGCCGTCCCCGAGAATCCCTGAGCCGCGCCTTCAGCCTCCCGTGCAGAAGCGCGCGACGGCCTGCGTGAGCGCGGCCTCGCAGCGCACCAGGTCCTCCATGGGGACGAACTCTCCCGTCTGGTGCGCGACGCGGATGTCGCCGGGGCCGAACACCACGGCCTCCGCGCCCAGCTCCGTGAGCTGCGGGGCCTCCGTGCCGAAGGACACCGTTTCGGACGCGTTGCCGCTGACCTGCTCCAGGAAGCGCACCACGTCCGCGTCGCCGCGCGTGTGGACGCCGCGGTCCATGCGCAGGACCTTGATGCGCGCCTCGTAGGCGGGCTCGTCGCGGGTGAGCTCCTGGCGGATGTGCTCCATCATCTCCGGGACGCGCTCCGCGGCCTGGCCGGGGATGGGGCGCCATTCGACGGTGAAGCGGCAGGAGCCGGGCAGGACGTTCTTCGCCTTGCCGCCCTGGATGAGGCCCACGTTCACGGTGGTGAAGGGCGGCTGGAAGCCCTCGTCGCGGTCCTCGCGCAGGACGGTGTTCGCCAGCGTCTCCAGCCGGTGCAGGAAGCGGCCGGCGCGGAAGATGGCGGACGCGCCCAGCTCCGGGTACGCGCTGTGCCCTTCCTTGCCCAGCACCTCCACCTCCGCCAGGCAGTAGCCCTTGTTGGCGCGCACGGGGATGAGGCGCGTGGGCTCGCCGACGATGGCGTGCCTGGCGCGACCCAGGCCGGCGGACACCAGCTTCTTCGCGCCCACCAGGCCGACCTCTTCATCGGCGGTGAGGATGACGAGCAGGGGCGCGTCCAGCTTCGGCAGGTCCTTGCGGGTGGCGGTGTGCAGCGCGCAGGCGATGAAGCCCTTGGTGTCGCAGGCGCCGCGGCCGTACAGCTTGCCGTCGCGTTCGGTGAGGCGCAGCGCGTCCGTCCAGGCGGCGTCGTAGGGCACACAGTCGGAGTGGCCCACCAGGGCCAGCGCGGCGCGGTCGGCGTCGCCCTTGCGCGCGACGAGGTTCACCTTCGCCACGCCCGCTTCGTCGGTGTAGTGCTGGCGCTCGGCGGTGAAGCCCGCGGCCTCCAGCCGCGCCTGGGCGTAGTCGATGAGGGGCGCGTTGGGGCGCGAGGACGTGGTGTCCAGTGCCACCAGTTCCGCCAGGGTGGCCCGCAGCGCGGGCAGCGTGTCGCTCATGGGACGGCCTCCAGTCAGGCCACCTCCATGCCACCGCCCGCGCCGCGACGCCAGTGCGGCCGTGCCCTCAGCGTCGCGCGGAGGCCATCGCGTCCGCGTCCGTGGCCGAGGGGAACACGGAGTTGTCATCCGCTCCCGGCCGGCCCAGCCCCTTGGAGATGGCGGGCGCGGACGCCGTCACCCGGCCCACGTAGAAGACGCCGTGGTAGCCGTCCTTGTTGGGCGAATCCCAGACGTGCACGAAGAAGCGGTCGCCGTTGTCCTTGCCCTTCGCTTCCTTCACGCCGCAGTCCAGCTTGCGGCTGCGTTCGTCCGGCGCGCAGATCCACGCCGAGCCGCTGTCATAGGCCACGTCCAGCGCCACCACGTGCTTCAGCCGGGCGGCCAGGAGCCTCCCCATGGGCTGGTACTGCTTGTCCCAGGGCAGGCCCTTCGCCGTACGGGGATGGATGTTGCCGCTCACCACCAGATGGAAGCGCGCGGGGCCAGCTTCCACTTCCTTCAACACCGTGGCGGCCAGGGCCTGCTCGCGCTGTTGTCCCGTCAGCTTCGGGTGGTCATAGACGAACACCACCACGTCCAGGCCTCGTGCGCGCAACTGCCGCAACTGCTCCAGCATGTTCGCCACCGCCTCGCTGCCTCGGCCGTCCGGGTACGGGCTGCGCCAGAACGGGGCCTCCATCAGCTTGAGCCAGTCCTCTTCCCTGCCCTGGCTCTGGAGGAAGGTGGTGATGCGCGCCTGGTTCTCCACTGGCAGCTCCAGGCCCACCGACACGGGCGTGCCCACCCCGGTGAGCTGGCAGGCGGACTGCGCGATGAAGCGCGGCACCTCCTGCGTGCCATGCAGTTCTCCCAGCAGCATCACCCCGCCCGCCTTCGCCTGGGCCTTCAGGCCGAGGATGGGCGCGCCGCACTCGGTGAACGCAGGCGCGGACTCCGCTTCGGGTGCTTTCGCCACCGGTTGCATGGACGTGCGTGGGGGGCTCCCGTCCTTCGCCTCCAGGCCCGGCGCGATGGCGTTGAACACCCGCCACTCCATGGTCAGGTCGCGCGTGCCATGCGCGGACTCCGCGACGATGGCGTTCTCTCCGCGCGGCATCGCGAACCGGTCCTCGTCATCCTCCATGCTGAGGCCGAGGCCGCCTTCGAGCGTCTCCGGAGCTCCGGGCGCGGGAACGAGTCCCTGGCGGATATCCTCCATCCGCCGGCGGTCCATGCCCATGTTGCGGCTCGCGCCCCACTCCAGCTCCTTGCCGGGCGCGGAGAGCGTCTTGTTCGCGCTGCGGGTGACGCGGATGATCCACAGCTTGCTCTTCGTGGGCGTCTCCCGCTTGCCCAGCACGAGATAGCGGTGCCAGTAGCCGGAGATCTTCGAGCCACCGAACTCCTCCTTCCATTCGGTCTGCAGCACCGGGCTGTCCGGGGCCTCGCGGAAGCTCAGCTTCGCGTCCACGAAGTATTGGCGCACGGAGGGCCACACTTCCTCCAGGGGCCGGTCGTAGATGGCCTCCCGCCCCATCAGGTCCCAGTCCACTGGACGTGCGGCACAGCCCGCCGCCAGGAACACCGCCAGACATCCCACGTTCAGCATCGAGCGCATTCGCAGTGCTCCCTTCGTGGCATTCATCACTGACCCGACGGGGGCGACACCGCTCCCGGGTTCCCCAGGCCCTTGAGGACAGCGGGCTCGGAGGCCGTCACGTGCCCCACGTAGAAGACGCCGTGGTAGCCGTCATTGTTGGCCGAGCTCCACGTGTGCATGAAGAAGCGGTCGCCGTTGTCCTTCCCCTTCGCTTCCTTCACACCGCAGTCCAGCTTGCTGGTTTGCTTGTTCGCCGCGCAGATCCACGCCGTGCCGCTGTCGTAGGCCATGTCGAGTGCGGTGACGTCCTCGACCTGGTCCTTCAGCAGGTAGCCCATGGGCTGGTACTGCTTGTCCCAGGGCAGGCCCTTCGCCGTGCGGGGATGGATGTTGCCGCTCGTCACCAGGTGGAAGCGCTCCGGCTTTGCCTTCACCTGTGCCAGCACCGTCTTCGTCAGCGCGTCCTCGCGCTGCTGGCCGGACAGCTTCGGGTGGTCGTAGACGAACACCGCCACGTCCAGGCCCTGCGCTCGCAAGTGGCGCAACTGCTCCAGCATGTTCGCCACCGCCTCGCTGCCTCGGCCGTCCGGATACGGGCTGCGCCAGAACGGGGCCTCCATCAGCTTGAGCCAGTCCACGTCACCGCCCTGGCTCTGGAGGAAGGTGGTGATGCGATCCTCGTTCTCCACCGGCAGCTCCAGGCCCACCGTCACCGGCATGCCGGACGTGACGAGCTGACACACGGACTGCGCGATGAAGCGCGGCACCTCCTGCGTGCCGTGCAGCTCACCCAGCAGCATCACCCCACCCGCCTTCGCCAGCTTCTTCAGGCCGAGGATGGACTGGCCGCATTCGGTGAACGTCGCCGCTGCCTTCGCCACCGGCTGCTCCGTCTTCACCGGCTGCGTCTTCGCGAGCTTGGGCATGATGCCCCGGAAGACCCGCCACTCCATGGTCAGGTCGCGCGTCCCCTGTCCCGACTCCATGTAGAAGGCGTTCTCTCCCACCGGGAAGGCCAGCCGGTCCTCAGTGTCTTCCACGCTCAGGACATTCGGATCATCGCCCCCGGCAACGGCCCGGGAGATACCCCAGTCGATCTCCTTGCCCGGCTGGGACAGCGCCTTGTTCACCGACTTGGTGATGCGGGTGATCCACAGCTTGCTCTTCGTCGGCGTCTCCCGCTTGCCGATGACCATGTACCGGTGCCAGTAGCCCGCGATCTTCGAGCCGCCGAACTCCTGCTTCCACTCGGTCTCCAGCACCAGGCTGCCCCGGTCCTCCCGGTAGGGCAGGTTCGCATCCTTGAAGTACTCACGGACCGACGGCCACATCTCCTCCAGCGGCACGTCGTAGATGGCTTCGTAGTCCGGCGTCTCCAGGTCCTGCCGCCCCGCGCAACCCACCGCCAGGAGCAACGCCAGCCATCCCACTTTCACCATCGAGCGCATTCGCAGTGTCCCCTCTCGTTCCGCGATGCCCGAATAACGTCGTGGGGGCGGTGGACATATCGAGGCCCGTGAAAAGCCAGAGGCCGCGCGGGCCACCGGCTCCGGTGACTCGCACGGCCCCTGTGCTTCTGCCTCGGGTCCGGGTTACGGAGCGGACGCGGGCGCCGCGTCCGGGTTCCCCAGACCCTTGTTGATGGCGGGTTCGGACGCCGTCACGTGGCCCACATAGAAGACCCCGTGGTAGCCCTCCTTGTTGGTTGAGTTCCACCGGTGCACGAAGAAGCGGTCGCCGTTGTCCTTCCCCTTCGCTTCCTTCACACCGCAGTCCAGCTTGCGTCCCTGCACATCCGCCGCGCAGATCCACGCCGTGCCGCTGTCGTAGGCCATGTCCAGCGCCGTGACGTCCTCGACCTGGTCCTTCAGCAGGTAGCCCATGGGCTTGTACTGCTTGTCCCAGGGCAGGCCCTTCGCCGTGCGCGGATGGACGTTGCCACTCACCACCAGGTGGAAGCGCTTGGGTGTCGCCTTCACCTGCGCCAGCACCGTCTTCGTCAGCGCGTCCTCACGCTGCTGGCCGGACAGCTTCGGGTGGTCGTAGACGAACACCGCCACGTCCAGGCCCTGCGCTCGCAACTGCCGCAGCTGCTCCAGCATGTTCGCCACCGCCTCGCTGCCACGTCCGTCCGGATACGGGCTGCGCCAGAAGGGGGCCTCCATCAGCTTGAGCCAGTCCACCTCGCCGCCCTGGCTCTGGAGGAACGTGGAGATTCGCTCCTCGTTCTCCACCGGAAGTTCCAGGCCCACCGTCACCGGCATGCCCGCCGTGACGAGCTGACACACGGACTGCGCGATGAAGCGCGGCACCTCCTGCGTGCCGTGCAGCTCACCCAGCAGCATCACCCCACCCGCCTGCGCCAGCTTCTTCAGGCCGAGGATGGACTGGCCGCACTCGGTGAATGCCGGTGCGTCCTTCGCGCCCGGCGCCTTCGCCACCTGCTGCTCCGCGCTCACCGCCTGCTGCTTCGCGAACTTCGGCATGATGCCCCGGAACACCCGCCACTCCATGGTCAGGTCTCGCGTGCCCTGTCCCGAGTCCACGTAGAAGGCGTTCTCTCCCACCGGGAAGGCGAGCCGGTCCGCATCGTCCTCCACGGAGACGCCATACGCCTCGCTCGCGGACGCATCCCCCGGGGCCCCCGTACCGCGATCACCGGGAGGTCCGCCGAGCCCGCGGCCAGCGCCCCAATCCAGCTGCCGGCCGGGCTGGGCCAGCGCCTTGTTCACCGTCTTGGTGATGCGGATGATCCACAGCTTGCTCTTGGTCGGCGTCTCCCGCTTGCCGATGACCATGTAGCGGTGCCAGTAGCCGGCGATCTTCGAGCCGCCGAACTCCTGCTTCCACTCGGTCTCCAGCACCAGGCTGCCCCGGTCCTCCCGGTAGGGCAGATTCGCGTCCGTGAAGTACTCACGGACCGACGGCCACATCTCCTCCAGCGGCATGTCGTAGATGGCTTCGTAGTCCGGCGTCTCCAGGTCCTGCCGCCCGGCACAGCCCCCCACCACCAGTCCCATCAGCATCACCAGCGACAACCAGATTCCTGAACGCATCCACATCCTCCCGCACCCTCAACGCGCCGACGGCGCCCCCCATATCGAACCGGGTTCCCTCCCCTACAGGTAGAGGCGCCGGGCGAGCTGCTGGAAGGCCCTGCCACTCTCCTCCGTCAGCGGATGGCGGCCGTCCCGGACCACGAGCCGCCCCGCCACCGCCACCTCGCGCACCGCGCCTCCCGCCGCGCCGAAGACGATGCCCGGCAGGAGCGACGCGGAGCTCGCGCCCACCAGCGACGGGTGGTGCACGTCCACCGTGAAGAAGTCCGCGGGCGACCCCGGCGACAGCGTGCCCGTGCCCATCCCCAGGCTTCGCGCGCCCTGCACCGTGGCCATGTCGAAGAGCCGCGCCGCCAGTCCATCCAGCGTCCCTGTTCCCGGGTCCAGCACCGCGCGGCGCAGCCGCACCAGCCGCAGGTGCTGCTCCAGCTGCCGGGCCTCGTCCAGCAGGTCCACCACCGTCTGGCTGTCCGAGCCGAAGCTCACGCGCGCCCCGGCCTTCACCAGCGCGTCCGCCGGCACGATGCCGTCACCCAGGTTGCGCTCCGTGGACGGGCACGCGCACACCGTGGCCTCCGCGCGGCCCAGCAGCGCCACTTCGTCCTCCGTCAGGTGCACGCCGTGCACGGCCGTGAAGCGCGGCCCCAGCAGGCCCACGTCCGACACCAGCTCCACCGGACGGCGGCCGTGCTCCGCGAGGCACGCCTCAATCTCCTTCGGCTGCTCCGCCACGTGCATGTGGATGGGCATGCCGGCGGGCGCGGAGCGGGCCACCTGCGTCAGCCAGTCCCGCGACACCGCGCGCACGCTGTGCGGCGCGAGCCCCACGTTCACCCGCGCGTCACCGCGTGTCGCGTGGGCCAGCGCCTCCGTGGTGGACAGGAACGTGTCCACGTCCGCGTCGATGAAGCGGCGCTGGCGCGGGTTCGCTTGCACGTTGAAGCCCGCGCGCCCGTAGCCCACCCGCAGCAGGCAGATGCGCAGCCCCACGTCCGTGGCCGCGCGGATGACCGCGTGCGCCAGCGCGTTGCGGTCCGCGTAGGGCGTCCCATCCGGCTGGTGGTGCAGGTAGTGGAACTCGCCCACCGTGGTGATGCCCGCGAGCACCATCTCCAGGAACACCTGCCGGGAGGCGATGTGGACTTCATCCGGCGTGAGCGCCTCCGCGGCGCGGTACATCGCCTCGCGCCAGGACCAGAAGTCGTCCTGGCCTCCGGCGGACGCCACGTATTCGGTGCGCCCGCGGATGAGCCGCTGGAACGCGTGCGAGTGGCCGTTGACGAGCCCCGGCAACAGCGCCCGCCCCGCGAGCCGCTCCACGCGCGCGCCTTCGGGCACCGCGGCGAGGACCCGGCCATCCGCGCCCACCGCCAGCGCTCGGCCTTCGTGGAAACGCCCTTCCGTGAAGAGGAAGTCGGGTTGGTAGACAGTGATGTCGCTCACGCGCGGCAGCGTATGCCAGTTCGCCGCGACGCGCGGTAGCGGCTTCAGGCGCCCATTTCGGCGGTGTCCATGAAGGGCAATCGGCTGTCCGCCCAGGGCCGGGTGCGCACCGCGTCGCGGATCCACGTGCCGTGGCGCCGTTCGTCCTCACGGTGGCGCCGGATGAGGGCCTTCACTTCGGGGGACCACTCGAACTGGAGCGCCAGCTCATAAGCCCGGTCGAACAGCTCCTCGTTGCCCAACATGGCCCACAGCGTGGCCTCCGTCCCCATCAGCCCCGTCATGGCCGTCAGGCCCTTCATCGCGGAGCCCTTCAGGTCCGGGCGCAGCGTCACCGGCTCGCCCCCGAAGTGCTGGATGAGCGCGTTGAGGTCCTGCACATGGCGCAGGTGGTCCGCGCGGAAGCTGTTGAGTCGCTCGCGCACCAGGGCGGGCCCGATGCGGGCGATGGCCACGTCATACGCGCCCACCGCATCGGCATCGAGCTGGGCCAGGCTGTGCAGGCGATCCACTTCGGACTTGTTGGCCATGGGTGCCTCCTCCAACCGGGTGCCGAGAATGCTTGGGCCCGAACAACGTGGGGCCTCCTCCGCGCGGAACCAACGGCCCTCCCCGGTACCCATCCCTCCTCCGCACCCAGGGCAGGCGGGCAGCCTGCGCTTCACTCGGGGGTGTGGCCGAAAAGCGGGTCCCGGGTCCGCATGGAGCGCCTGCCCTCCTGGTCGCCCACCAGGCCATGTAAGGAATTGCGCGCCCGCCCTCCTGTGCAGAGCGTTGGAGGGTGAAGACCTCCGAGACCCAGAAGCGGCTGCGGCGCTACCAGACGAAGCGCGACTTCCAGCTCACCCCCGAGCCGTCCCCGGACGTGGTGGCGCCGAGGACGTCCGCGCCCGTCTTCGTCATCCACAAACATGACGCCACGCGCCTGCACTACGACCTGCGCCTGGAGATTGGCGGCGTGCTGGTGAGCTGGGCCATTCCCAAGGGCCCCAGCCATGACCCCTCCGTGAAGCGGCTCGCGGTCCAGACGGAGGACCACCCGCGCTCCTACGCGGACTTCGAGGGCCACATCCCGGACGACCAGTACGGCGGCGGTGATTCGCTGCTCTGGGAGTCCGGCACCTTCGAGGTCGTGCCTCCCGGCGACGCCGAGGCGCAGCTGAAGCGCGGGCACCTGGAGGTCCTTCTGCACGGCGCGAAGCTCAAGGGACGCTGGCACCTCATCCGCACGCGACCGCGCGGCGGCAAGGCGCAGTGGCTCTTCTTCAAGGCGAAGGACGCATACGCCAAGGCCGACTACGACGTCACCGTGGAGCGCCCCGAGTCCGTGAAGAGCGGCCAGGTGGAGACACAAGGGCCTCGCAAGCCCGGCGTGCTGCGCGACAAGAAGCCCGCGGCGCGCCTGCAGAAGGTCGTGCGCAAGTCCGCGAAGGCGGCGCGTCCCCCGAAGACGCCAGAGCAACTGCTGGAGCGCGTGTGGCCGCCCATGCTCGCGCGGCTGGCGGTGTCCGACGAAGTGCACGACGAGACGCACTCCTACGAGGTGAAGTACGACGGCTTCCGCGCCGTGTGCGCCCTCACGAAGGGGAAGCTCGCCTTCCAGAGCCGCCGGGGCAACGACCTGACGAGCCGCTTCGGCCGGCTCGCCGCTTCGCTGCGCGAGCTGCCCGTGCGGGACGTGGTGGTGGACGGAGAGGTGATCGCGCTCGACGAGAAGGGGCGTTCGCGCTTCCAGCTCCTGCAGCACACGGAGGAAGGCGCGGAGCAGCGCTTCATGGTGTTCGACCTGTTGTGGCTGGACGGCGAGGACCTGCGCGAGCTCCCCTACGAGGAGCGCCGCGCGCGGCTGGAGCAGCTGATGGCCGACGTGAAGCCGCCGCTGCAGCTCTCCGAGAAGCTGGACCTGCCGCTGTCGCGCGCCCTGCTGGAGGCGCGGCGCAAGGGGTGGGAGGGCATCATCGCCAAGCGCAAGGACGCGCCCTACACGGGCACGCGCTCCGGGGACTGGCTGAAACTGAAGGTGGTGGCGGGCCAGGAGGTCGTCATCCTGGGGTACCTGCCCATCAAGAACGCGCGGGCGAAGTCGGAGATTGGCGCGCTGCGCGTGGGCGTGCGCGGCAAGAACGGCTTCCACGACGTGGGCAAGGTGGGCACGGGCTACACCTCCGCGGACCGCCGCGAGCTGCGCTGGCTGCTGGACGCCACGCGCGTGAAGAAGCCCGCCGCCGTGGATGCGCCCACGAACACGGACACCGTCTGGGTGAAGCCGAAGTACGTGGCCCAGGTGAACTTCACCGAATGGACGAAGGACGGCCGCCTGCGCCATCCCGTGTTCCAGGGCCTGCGCGGCGACAAGGTGCCGAAGGAGGTCGTGCGCGAACACCCCGCCCCCATCGAAGGCGCCGCACGACGGGGCTCGCGGCGCGCGCCCATGCAGGCCGCCGCCCGCACCGCGAAGGCGCCCGCCGTGAAGACGCCGCGTGGGAAGCAACGCGCGCCGGAGGTGGCCCTCACGCACGGCGAACGTGTTCTGTTCCCTGAGTCCGGCCTGACGAAGGCGGACGTGTTCGCGTACTACGAGCAGGTGGCGCCGCTGCTGTTGCCCGTACTCGCGGACCGGCCCCTGGCCCACCAGCAGTGGCCCGCGGGCATCCAGGCCGCGGGCTTCTTCCGGCACGAGCTGTCCGGCATCCCCACGTGGATGCCCACGCTGCGCGTGCGCCATGAGGACAAGACGCTGCGCCACGTGAACGTGAAGGACGCGTCCGCGCTCCTGTGGCTCGCCAACCAGTCCGCGCTCACGCTGCACATGTGGCTGTCCCACGCGCCACGGCTGGCGCAGCCGGACTTCGTGGTGTTCGACCTGGACCCTGGCGAGGGTGGCTGGAAGGACGTGGTGAAGGTGGCCACCCTGCTGCACGCGCGCCTGGATGAGTTGGGGCTCAAGGGCTTCCCGAAGACGTCCGGCAAGCGCGGCCTGCACGTGCTGGTGCCCCTGGCGCCGGGCCACACCTACGCGCGCACCCAGGCGTTCGCGAACGCGCGGGCGCGCGAATTGGAGGAGGAGCTGGGCGACATCGCCACCACGGAGCGCTCCATCCGCGCGCGCGGCGGGCGGCTCTACATCGACGCGGGACAGAACGCGCGCGGCAAGACGGTGGTGGCGCCCTACTCCCTGCGCGCCGTGGAGGGTGCGCCCTTCTCCGCGCCGCTCGACTGGAGCGAGGTGAACGGCCGCCTGGACCCGTACCGCTTCCGCCTGAAGACGTTGAAGAAGCGCCTGGACGCCGTGGGGGACCTGTTCGCGCCCGTGCTCCGGGTGAAGCAGGTGCTGCCAGACGGGTGAGCTTGCGGCTGACGCGCCGCGCCCTGAACGGATGTTTCCCGAAGGGGCGGCGCGTGCTAGTGCGGCGCCGCCATGTCGTCCGTGACCGTCGTGCCCCCGGCCGTGAAGCCCGCGCCGCGGTGGAAGGTGTCCCTCGCCTACGCCACCTGCTTCATCCTCTGGGGCTCCACGTGGGCCGCCGTGAAGGTGGGGCTGGAGGACCTGCCGCCCCTGCGCTTCGTGGGCACGCGCATGCTCGTGGCCGGGTTGGCGCTGTTGCCCTTCGCGCGCTCGCGCGGGACGGCGCTGGGGGGCGGCACCGGGTGGCGCATCGCGGGGCTGGGCGTGCTCCAGTTGGCGGTGCCCTTCGGGCTGCTCTTCGTGGCGCAGCAGTGGATTCCCTCCAGCTGGTCAGCGCTGCTCTTCTCCACCTTCCCCGTGTGGCTGCTGCTGGTGGGCCGCTTCGTGTTTCCGGACCAGCCGCTCACCGGGCGCAAGCTCTTCGCCGCGGCGCTGGGCCTGACGGGCGTGGTGGCGCTCCAGCACCAGGAGCTGGTGTCACTCAGCTTCTCCGGACAGGTGCTGCTGGGCTGCGGGATGACGCTGTTCGCGGCGTCGGTGGTGGCGGTGGCCAACGTGCTGGTGCGCCGGCACATGACGCACGTACCGCCGCACCTGCTGACGCTGGTGCAGACGTTGAGCAGCGCGGTGCTGCTGCTCTCCGCGTCCGCGATGCTGGAGTGGAACCAGCCGGCGCACTGGACACCGAAGGCGGTGGGCGCGCTCCTGTACCTGGCGCTGGGCGGGACGGTGCTCACCTACCAGTGCCTGTACTGGCTGCTGCCGCGCATCTCGCTGGCGGCGCTGGGCGCCATGGCGCTCCTGGACACGCTGGTGGCGGTGACGCTGGGCGTGGCGCTCTTGGGCGAGCCGCTCACGCCGTCGCTGCTCGCGGGCGGCGCGCTCATCCTCACGGCGGCGGCGCTCGCCAACCGCGACGAGGCTCCGGAGGCGAAGGTGCCTCCGGAAGCCCCACCCGCGGGCTGAATCAGAACGGCAGGGGCAGCGCGTACGCCGTGCCGTTCTGCGTGCCGGTGCGGTAGCTCCTCGGCGCGCCGATGACGACCGACGGCGGCGAGCCTCCGGAGCCCGGGACGACGGCGATGGACTGGCCCAGGTAGGAGCGCTCCGCGCCGTCGCCTACCACCAGCAGGAAGGGCGACAGCGCTCCCGTGGACTTCGCGCCACCGGCGAAGAGGAACGCCGCGCCGTCGCCGTCCGAGGCCACCGACGCGTTGGGCGCGCCCACCCACAGGTCCGGCACGCCGTCACCGTTCAGGTCCCTGCCACCCGACAGCGACGTGCCGAAGCTCACCGCGCGGGCGCGGTACGTCACGGGGATGGGGGTCAGCCCGTCGTTGATGGCGCCCACCACGGTCTCGCCATTGGCCGGGCGCTTCGCGTTGATGGCGGCGACGTCGTAGAGCAGCACCGTGGGCTGGTTCACGCCCTCGAACAGGTAGTTGTTGGCCGTCACCGCGATGAAGTCTCGCGAGTCCCCCAGGAACTTCCCCGCGCGCGTGGTGGCAATGCCCAGGTTCATCAGCGCGATCTTCTTCTCCGGATCCCCCGCGATGCGCACCATGGAGGACGCCGTGCGGCCACCACACCTCGTGCCGCCCGCGTCGAAGCCGTAGGCAATCACGATGCCCGAGTGCGCGTTGTCCGAGTAGCGCCACGCCACCTCGTGGCAGCCGTCCCCGTTGAGGTCACCCACCGTGGCGATGGCGGAGGTCGTCGGCATCGTGGTGCTCGCCCAATCACCGCCCTCGGACGCGTCCGGCATGGCGGTGGTCGGCCAGGACCAGGCCGGGTCACAGGCCAGCGTCATCTTCGCGAGCGACGCGTCCTCGGGCGCGCGGCCCAGGAACACGTCGATGCCGCGGTCGCGCAGCACGGCCAGGTCCTGCTTGCCGTCTCCGTTGAAGTCGAAGCCGCCCACCACGCCCCGGCCGATGGTGGTGCGCTTGCAGCGGGTGTTCGCCGGGTCGTGGCAGCCGGTGACCACGGACGGCGCGAACACGCGGTAGGCCTGCTTGAAGGTGCCGTCCGCCTGGCCCAGCGACACCAGCAGTCCGCCCAGCGACTGCGTGGCCGTCGTCATGCAGGCGTTCGCCACGTAGGGGTCGCGCTCCGTCGCGGCGGAGTTCGTCGCCGGGATGACGAGCCCCGTGGCGCCGGCCACCATGTCCGGCCGGCCGTCGCCGTTGAAGTCCGTGAACGCCACGTCCACGCCCACGTTGCGGCCTCCGTGCCACGGAGAGCTGGCGCCCTCCCCTGACACGATGGCTTTGCCCGGCTCCGCGGTGTCGAAGGTGTACGCGCGGCCCACGGTCATGTCCGCGCCGTCGCTGTTGGGGCCCGGGCCGGAGAAGCCCGGCGAGCCCACCAGGGCCATCACCTTGTCGTTGAGGCGCGCGACGGCCACGGTCTCACCGAAGCGCTCCACGCTGGCCTTGGCCGTGACATCCATGCCGCTGCGCGACCACTCCGCGATCGTCGCACCGGCCTTGGAGAAGACATCCACGCGACCGGTGAAGGCGCCCGCCGTGGAAGACGCGCGGCCGGAGAAGCCCGCCAGCACCGGACCCGACGGCAGGTTCCACGCCGCGAGGCCCGCGCCCAGCACCTCCGACTTCGCCGCGCCGCCCAACGCCGCGAGCGGCTTGTTCATCACCGTGTCCTTCGACAGGCCGGTGAGCGGGAACACCAGCACCTTGCCCGCGTTGCCCAGCGTGGCCGTGCCCGCCGTCACCGCCGCGTACGGCGCGCCCAGGAGCAGCTCCGGCCCCGGCGTGCCGTCCACGTCCATCACCGCCCAGCTGCGCGTCGCGGTGATGCTCCGCGCGTCGCCGTAGAAGCGCGCGTAGGCGTTCGCGAACGGCACCGTCGCCGGCTTCACCGTCGCTGGATCCGCCGGCAGCGTCGCGCCCCGCAGGTCGAACAGGTACGCGCCACCCGCGTCCTGCGCCGCCGCCACGCCGCCCGACGTGCGCAGGTCCGGCGCGTCCGCCTTGTCCGCCATCACCAGGAGGAACGGGGGCCGGCTGCCTTCACCCGGAATGGCGCCCAGACGGAAGGTGCCCTCGTTGGCCATCGTCTCCACGGCGGTGTTGGACACCAGCACGTACTGGTCCGGCGCGGAGCGATAGCGCGGCGCCGTGTCGCGCGCGAAGTACACCGCCACGGCCATCTGCTGCCCATTGGCGGTGCCGTCCGCATTGTAACGGGTCAGCCGGTGCAGCGCCGCCAGGTCCGGCCGGCCGTCGTCGTTGAGGTCCGCCACCACGAGCGCCCGGCCCAGCTCCGTGGTGCTCTTCAGCAGGAACTCGCCGGTATCCTTCACGTCCTGGCCGCCCAGGCGCACCACCGGCAGGTCCGGAACGGCCTGTCCCTTGGTGAGGATGAAGATGTCGATGACGCCGCGCCGGCTGATGCCAGAGAGGGTGGACAGGTCCGCGCCGGGCGAGCCCACGAACAGGTCCATGTCCCCGTCGCCATCCGCGTCCGCGATGGCCAGGCCCGTGCCGAACCCGCCGCGGCCCAGGCCCGTGAGCGCGGGCCTCATCAGCGCGGGCCCCTGGCCCGGCTTGAACGAGTAGAGGTACACCGCGCCCGAGTCACCGATGGTGACGTCCGCGGCCGGCGAGGACACCGCCAGGTCCGCGATGCCGTCGCCGTCCAGGTCACCCGCGGCCAGCATGTCGCCGAAGAGCGCACCCTCCGTCTCACCCGTCAGCACCCAGGTGGGCTTCGTGGGCAGGCCGGACGCGCTGCCCTTGTAGATGAACACCGCGCCGCCTGTGGGGCGCGACAGCTCGCTCTCGCGCTGGCCCACCGCCAGGTCCTGGATGCCGTCACCGTCGAAGTCCGCGGTCACCAGCGTGGCCACGTCCGACAGCTTGCCGTGCGCCAGCAGGGGCCGCGTCAGCTCGTCCAGCACGCGCACCGACACCGGGGCCACGTCGCCGGTGAAGGCGTCCTTCGCCTCCAGCACGACGGTGCCGGTCGCACCCGCCTCCACCACGACGCGGCCGTTCACCACGGAGCCGGGGCCGGACTTCTTCGTCCACGTCACGCGGTCCGAGCCGCCCGTGGTGCCCAGCGGCGCGGACGAGCCCGACGGCACGCCCAGGTACTGCGGGTCGCCCACCAGCTTCGCGGCCTTGCTCACGGTGTACTGGAGCGACTCCGTGTCGCCGGACTTCGTGTCGCGCACCGTGATGACGTCCTGCGCCTCCACCTGCCCCGCCGTGTAGAGGCCCGTGTCGGTGAGCGTGGCGCCGGAGCCGTTGCCGGTGAGCGTGAAGGTCGCCGTGCCCACCAGGCCTTCGGTGGCGATTTGAAAGGACGTGCCCGGCCGCAACATCGCGCGCGCGGGCGCGACGCCGAACCTGGAGATCACCTTCACCCGCACACTGGTGGCGCCGCCGCACTGCTCATCCACCACCGTCAGCGTGGCCTCGCCGGCCGTGCCGCCCGCGACGAAGCGGTTGCCGCGCATGTCGCCGGAGGAGCCGCCTGCCTCCGCCCGGAAGGAGTAGTGGCCGCTGCCGCCGCCGGCCGTCAGCGTGGCCACGTCGCCGGAGCGCACCGTCGTGGGTTCCGCCGACAGCGACAGCGGGGCAAGGCCCTCGCAGGGGCCCACGTAGGGAAGCTGCTCGGCGGGCTTGAGCTCACCGTCACAGGCCAGGGTCAGCAGCACCGCGAGGGGGGTCGCGCGGAGGAGACGTTTCATGAGGGTGCCTCGGAAGGGGGCGCCCGTCCTCCCCCGGGACGAAAGGAAGACGGGCGCATGTACTGACTTGAGAAGCAGTCTTGAAGCAGCGACTTCAGGGCAGCGCGCCGGAAGACACCCAACGCTGGATGAGGGCGATGCCCTGCGGATCCAACGGCCCATCCGCGGGCATGCGCAGGTCGCGCACCGCCGCGTTGATGAGCTGGGCGTTGGTCTTCCACAACTCGTAGGTGTTCAGCGGCCGGCCGGGGCTGGTGATGTGGCACTTGGCGCAGCGGGCCTCGTGCACGGGCCGGATGTCGCGCGCCCAGCTGGGGACCGTGGTGAGCGGCTGGTAGAGGAAGGGCATCTGCCGGCGCGCCTCCGAGCCGTCCTCGAAGCGGGACACGACGTTCAGCGTGTGGCCGCCCGGCGCCAGGGAGGAGAAGGAGAACGCCTTGAGCGTCTCGCCGTCCGCCTCCAGGCCGCCCATGCTGAACGCGGGCCCGGTGGCTTCGACATCCTGGTTCTCCAGTTGGAAGTGGACGCTCTTCGGCGCGGTGCCCGGCGGCAGGCGGGCCTGGACCACCAGCCCGTCCTCCACCACCAGCATGCCCTGGTGCATGCCCGTCACGCGCGGCGCCGGAGTCTGGCTGATGGACAGGGACTGCTCGCCCACGCGCACCCACGCGCAGCCGCTCTCGTCCGCGGCCAGCAGCACCACCGAGCCGGACGGCAGCCCCTCCGCGGAGCCCCAGACCTTCGCGTCCGCGTCGTAGGTGAAGAGCCGGTCCCCGGCGCGGGCCCAGAGGTAGCGCCCCGCGCTCATGAGCTGCTCGGGCAGCGCCGGCAGCGACACCGTGCTCCAGCCGTCCGTGTTCCGGCGCAGCAGGCGGGTGCTGGTGAGCACCCAGGTCTCCCCTGCCGTGCCCGTGCCCGCGCTCAGCCCCGCGAGCGCGCGCACCGTCTCACCGCCCGCGAGCGGCGCGTCCGTGCCGCGCACCTGGTAGACGCCCGGCGCGGACGCCACCACCACGTTCAGCTTGCCCTCGCGCGCGAACCACAGGCCCGCGAGGCCGTCCTCCGCGGGCGCGGCCGCCATGGTGGTGATGCCGGAGAGCGGCTGCCCGGACAGCTTCAGCGACGCGAGCACCCCCCCCTGGATCTGGAACAGGCCCGTGGGATGGGCAATCCAGGCGGCGCCGTCCGCGGTCTGCGCGGTGGCGACGATGCCGGTGCCCAGCACCTCCTGCCACAGCGGTTCGATGAGCCAGCCCTGGTCCGCGAGGAACAGGCCACGGTCCGTCTCCACCAGGGCGCTGTGCGGCCCCAGGCGGAAGGTGGCGCGCACGGAGCCTGGCGCCGCCGTGTTCTTCGGGTGGGCGGCGAGCGCGGCCTTGGTGCCGTCCAGCCGCAGGCGCACGGCCTCGCCTGTCGCGGTGGCGAAGATTCCGCCGCCGGACTGGTCCGCGAAGCCGGGCACCGCGGACAGGGACTGCGCCGTGGTGACCTGATGGGCCTTGAAGACCGCGGGCTTCGCCGGGTCGCTGCCCGGGGGTGCGTCCTCGCCGCATGCGGTGGACAGCACCGCGGACATCAGCAGGAGCGAGGTGGGGAGGAAGCGCGCCACGGTGGGGGAACCGTGGCGCGGACGGGGACGCATGAGGGGAGTGCTCATCAAGGTTCAGGCAAGGATGAACCGCAGCGGGTCCACCCGCGTGATGCTGTAGTCCAGCTTCGCCGAGGCCAGCACCGTGGCGATGATGTGCTCGGGGAAGATGTTGGAGCCGTTCGGATCATTGGCGCCCGTGCGCAGGTCCACCAGACCCGGCGACATGCCGATGTCACCGCTGCGGCCCACCACGTAGTTGTGCTTGATGCCCGCGCCCATCATCAGGCAGCTGTTGGACAGGTGGTGGTCACGGCCGCCCGTGGCGTTGATGGTGGGCGTGCGAGCGAACTCGCTGAACACCAGGATGGTGGTGTGGTCCATGAAGTTGCCGCCGCCCGGGTGCTGGGTGGCGCGCAGGTCCGTCACCAGCAGGTTCAGCGCGTTGAAGCCCGCGCGCTGGTTGGTCGCGTGCGTCTGCTGCGTGCCGAAGTGGGTGTCCAGGCCGCCCGCCAGGTTGATGGACACGCACTGGCTGATGCCCTTCTTCAGGGCGGTGGCCACCATGGCCGCGCGGCCCGCGGCGCTGTTGTACGGGTAGGACTGGCCGTTGAGCCCGTAGAAGTCGCGCACGGTCTGGTTGGCCGCCAGCTGGAAGCGGAACGAGTCCGACAGCTTGTTCTCCATCACCGTCTGCATCTGGCCGCGGCTGCTCTCGTAGGCGGTGCCCACGCCCCGTGCGGTGAGCGCCTGCTCCTCGCAGGTGATGGGCATGCCGTTGAGGTCGATGAGGCTCTTCTCGATTTCGCTGTCCAGCTGGCGCGCGGCGACAGGCGGATCCAGCGTGAGCACCAGGTCCGCCAGGCCGCTCACGCGCAGCGCGTTGGCGTAGCCGCCGTAGCGGTCGTTGTAGGACTCCACGCCCTGGGCAATGGACGGGATGGGCACCGTGGGCTTCATCTGGCCCACGATCTCCGTGGCGGTGGAGGAGCCGCGCGCCGCGCTGCCGATGGGCATCTTCCCGGTGAGGAAGTAGCGGTAGCCCACCTCGTGGGTGAGCGTGCTCATGTTGATGCCGCGCACCACCGTCATCAGGTCGTAGTGGTCCGACAGGTTGGGCACGCGCGGGTCGCCGATGGCCGGCCCGAACGCGATGTTCGACGGGGCCGCTCCTGCCCGGTCCTTGGGGATGACGGGGATCTGCGCGTAGGCCCCGTCGGTGAGCAGGTTGTAGCCCGGCATGATGCGCGTCTCGGAGACGCGGTCGGCGGTGAACACCGCCGGATCACGCGGGTCGAACGCGAGCAGCTGGTCCCACCCTCCGCTGAAATACACGAACACGAAGCAGCGGTCGGGCGGCGCCATGTTCGTCGCCTGGGCCACGGCCTTGAAGGGGATGCCTCCCAGCAGGAGGGAGCCCATGAAGCCGGCTCCGGCCTTGAGGAAGTCGCGGCGCTCGGGGGAGCTGAGGTCGTCTTGGCGTGTCTTCTTCATCGCAGGCACCGTCAAGGTCAGTAGGTGATGAAGCGCGAGTCCGTCAGCATGGCGATGCACACCACCGCCAGCGCCTGGTCGCGCTTCTTGAGGGTTTCGGCCCGAGCGGAGGCCTTGCGGAAGAACGTCGCGTAGCGCGTCAGCTCCTCACCGGCGAGGGGCGCGCCCCAGAACCGGGTGGAGAGGTACACGAGCGTTTCGTTCACCTGCGCGTCCGTGAGCTTGGTCAGGTCGCTCATGGGCGTGGGCAGCGTGCGGCCCAGGGTGCGCAGGCTCAGGTCCGCCTGCGCGATGTCCTTCTGCGCCTGGGCGATGCAGACCTTGCGCGCGCCGTCGTCCAGGAAGCGGGCGAAGACGAGGTTGGGCTCCGTGTTCTCGGAGGTGATGAGCGCGTAGTCGGCGCGGCCCAGCGACTGGGCGCGTGCCTCCAGCTCATCCCACTCCATGCCCACGGCGACGCGGATGGACTCCTTGAGCTGCGCGACGGTGAGGCGGCGGGGCGCACGGCCCACGCTGCCACCCTGGGCCTCCGGGTCCGGCAGCGGGTCGATTTGATCCGTGTTCCCGTGCGGGTTGGGCACGGGGTCCAGCTGGGCGTCCAGCGGGACGGGCTTGGCGGGGACGTCCACGGAGCCCTGGGTGCAGCCCGTGGCGAGCGCGAGCAGCGCGGTCAGCAGAAGGCGGCGCATCAGTCGATCCTCCGGTACGCGTCGGACATCACCACCTGCTCGATGAGGCCCTTGAGGCTGTGGTTGTTCTTGGCGAAGTCCTGCGACAGCGTCTGCAGGTACATCCGCTGCTCCTCGACCGTCATGGCGCGGCCCAGGAACTCGTTCCAGACGCGCTTGACGGTGCAGCGCTCCAGGTCGCCCGTCTCCATCATCCGCTTCACCAGCGTCTGCGGACCGCCCTCGATGTTCTTCTCCTCGTCCGCTGTGCGGTAGAGGTAGGTCTTCAGGAGGCCCAGCGAGTTGGCGCCGTCGCCGTCGAAGGCCTGCATCACGTACTGGCTGCACTCGTTGTCGCAGCTGGTGTTACCGGCGAGGGCGCAGTCGCGGCACTTCACGTCCAGCTTGGGGAACTGATCCGGGGACAGGAACAGCGCGGAGCGCTCCGCGTAGCGGCCCCAGTGCGCGCCCGTGGGCTCGATGGTGGCGTGGCAGTAGTTGCAGCCGCAGCGCGTGGCCAGGTTGTTACTCCGGTTGCAGATGTCGTCCGGGGACGGCAGGTTCGCGTCCGCGGCCGGGGCGAAGTGCTTGCAGAGGAACGCCTCGTAGAACTCGTTCACGCGGGCGCGCTGGGTGGGGAAGCGGTAGAGGAACGCGGGCGTGGTGAGCACGCCGGAGTGGGTGCCCTCACGGACGTACTCGCTCCACTGGGTGGCGTTCGCGTACGTCACGGCGGGCAGCGTGGCCGCGTCCGCGGGGGACTTGATGCTGAAGACGCCCGCGCCCTGACGCTGCCGGTAGAACTCCGACAGCGTGCCGTTCACGAAGGAGCGGCGGGTGGTGAGGATGTTGAAGTAGGGCTCGTCGTTCCGCACCACGGAGTCCGTGATGTAGAGCGGCTCCTCGTTGAAGGCAGCGACGCGCGCGGTGTGCACGTCGGTGATTTCGCAGCGGCGCATCTTGTCGCCGCAGCCGCAGCTGCGGTCGCTGTTGAAGCGCGACGTTTCACAGGACGCACCCGTGTAGGGGTTCGTCGCGCGGTCCTGCGCCTCCACGGCACACACCTTCACGGTCTCCGTGGTAGTTGACCAGTAGGGCTGCACCGTGGTGGTGACGTAGCCGTCGCGCTGCACGCACCCTGTTTGCGCCTTCCAGACGCCCTTCTGGTTCGTGGAGATGTCGAACCCGCAGCGTTCCAGCCTCATGCTGGTCGTCGGGGTGGTGGGATGCTCCCAGGCGGTGATGACGCCCGTGGCCGGAAACGGCACCAGGATGTTGGTGGTGTTCTTGTTCGGGTCCGGCAGGCAGAGGTAGCCCACGGACTTGCTCGCGGAGGCCAGGTAGCGGTTGTCGCAGAAGTTCACGTACTTGCCGTACGTCGCGTCGGCCTTCAGCGCGTTGCAGTCCGCGAACTTCAGCTCGGGCGACGTGGAGGCCACGTCCAGTTGGCGGCACTGGTAGAAGTTCGTGTCGTAGTCGTAGCTGACCGGCAGCGGGATGCCCTGCTCGTCCCGACAGGCGGGGGCCGTGGAGTTGCTCTGGTGGGGGTCCTGCGGGTTCGCCTTGCAGCTGTCCTGCGCGATCTCCCCATCACAGCGCTGGCTCTGGCCGCCGCGCAGGGTGTTGGAGTTGTTGCCCGCGAAGCTCAGCGGCGTGCCGGACACGCGGTAGTCGCCGTTGCCCTGCACGCTCGAGTTGATGTTCGAGCGCAGCAGTGCGCGGTGGTAGTTGCGCATCCGCGCGTAGAAGGACTCATCCTTCATCATCGCGCGGACGTCTTCCGCCGTGACGGAGCCCTTGGCCTGGAACGCCTTGTACTCCTCCATGGTCGGAGGACGTCCCAGCAAATCGAGAGAAAGCTGACGGAGATGCCGCTCCAGGGGAACTTTCGCCACGGGCGCGCACACCGCTTCTTCAGCGGCTGCGGGCAGGGCGAGCAGGAGGGCGGCGCTCGCCAGGGGGGCAAGGCAACGCACGCTGAACACGGGGAACCTCCGAGAGGGGGGGTCGGGGGTGACGCAGTGAACCGAAGTATGAAGGAATTTCCGGTTTGAGATCTAGTTGACCTTACCGATTCCATTCAACCGACATGTAGGTATTAGCAGGATTCCGCTTGGAGACCCTGTTGCAAGCCGCCCGGACGCGGTCCACAAGGGGGACATGTCCAACGCTGCTTCCGGGCTCACCCCGTCGTCCTCGTCCGCCAACGACCGCTCCTTCTTCATCGCGATCGGCGTGGTGTCCGCTGGCGCGCTGGCGCTGCTGGCGTGGCTGCTGCTCATCCGGCGCGGAGGCGCGGGCATGGGCGTGGACCTGCGCTTCATGCCGGCGGTGAACGCGGGGCTCAACGCGACGGCGGCGGCGCTGCTGCTGGGCGGCTGGGTGGCCATCAAGCGCGGCGCGCGGAAGGTGCACCAGAATCTGATGGTGAGCGCGTTCGCCGCGTCCGCGCTGTTCCTGGTGGGCTACCTCGCCTACCACTTCGTGCACGGCGACACGCGTTACGTGGGCGACTTCCGCGGGCTGTACCTGACGCTGCTGGCCAGCCACGTCATCCTGTCCATGCCGGTGCTGCCCATGGCGTTGGTGGCCTTCTACTTCTCCTGGCGGCAGCAGTTCGCCCGGCACCGCAAGGTGACGCGGTGGCTGGCGCCCATCTGGCTCTACGTGTCGGTGACGGGCGTGGTGGTGTTCTTCATGCTGCGCGGCGGCGTGCCCGCCGTCTCCTGAAGCGCCGCGCTACCGCGCGGTGTGCTCGGACGTGGACCGCGCGGGCCCCGCGGCGAGCGCGATGCCCCGGGGCAGGCGCACGGTGAAGGTGGAGCCCTGCCCCTCCACGCTGCGCACGGCGAGCGTGCCGCCGTGCAGCTCCACCATGCGGCGCGCGCTGGCCAGGCCCACGCCGCTGCCGGAGACGTCCTGGGATACGTTGCGCCCGCGGTGGAATCGCTCGAAGACGAAGGGCAGGTCCTCCACCGGGATGCCAATGCCCTGGTCCGTCACGGACAGCAGCACGAACTGCTGCGTCTCCCCCTCCTCCATCGCCAGTTGCACGGTGACGGTGGAGCCCGCGGCGCTGTACTTCACCGCATTGCCCATCAGGTTCTCCAGCACGCGCTCCAGGGCGTGCGCGTCCCATTCGCCGGTGAAGTCGCGCCCGTCCGGCGCCTCCAGGACGAGGTGGTGGCGTGACGCGTTGGCCTCCAGCTCGCGCACCTTGCCGCGCACCATGGCCAGCAGGTCCATGGACTCGCGCTTGAGCGGGCGCTCCTGGCCGCGCGTCACCTCCAGGAAGTGGTCGATGAGCTCGCCCATGCGGTGCGCCGCGCGCACGATGTGGCCCAGGCGTGTCTCCAGGGCGGGCGTCATCGCGGCGGCGGGAATCTGCCGGCGCAGCACCTGGGCGTTGAGCGTCATGATTTGAAGCGGGCCCTTCAAGTCGTGCGTCGCCAGCGAGAAGAGCTCGTCGCGCACGGCCAGGGCATCGCGGGCGGCGGCCTCGGCGCGCTCGGCGCGCAGGCGGCGCTCCTCCAGCTCGCGCGTCATCAGCACCGTGTCCACCGCGGCCCGCAGGCTGCGGCGCAGGCGCTCCGGGCTGAAGGCCTCCTTCACCAGGTAGTCCTGGGCGCCGGCCTTCATGGCGTCCACCGCCACGCGCTCGTTGCCGCTGCCGGTGAGCACCACCACGGCGGGCACCCTGGGCAGGCCCAGCTCCGCGAGCTTCTGGAGCATGCTGACGCCGTTCATGCCGGGCAGGTGGTAGTCGAGCAGCATCGCGTCCACCGCGTTGCCGGACAGGTACGCCAGCGCGTCCTCCGCGGAGGACACCGGCACCACCTCCCATTGCATGTCCGGGTCACGCGCCAGCGCGCGGCTGACCGCGAGGCGGTCCGCCATGCCGTCGTCCACCAGCAGCACGCGCAGGCTCATGCTTCCGGCTCCTGGGGCTCGGGCAGACGCGCGGCCTTGAACCAGAAGGCATGGAGCGCTTCGGCGGTGGCCTGCAACTGGGGACCGACCTCCGGCTTGAACAGGTAGCTGTTGGCACCGTCCGCGTAGGCGCCGTCCACATCCTCCGCGGCCACGGACGAGGAGAAGATGATGACGGGGATGGAGCGCAGGTCGGGGTCCGCCTTCAGAGTGGCCAGCACCTCGCGCCCGCCGATGCCCGGCATGTGCAGGTCCAGCAGGATGAGCACCGGGCGCTCCGCGTCCGCGTGGACACCGCGCCGGTAGAGGTAGTCCAGGGCGTTCTCGCCGTCGCGCACGCGCACCACCGGCACGGGCAGCGGCAGACGCTTCGCGATGCGCATCAGCGCCTCCGCGTCCGGATCACTGTCCTCCACCAGCAGGAGCGGCTTCATGATCGCGGTGCCTCGCCCAGTGTGAAGAAGAACGTCGAGCCCCTTCCCAGCGAGGAGTCCACCCAGAGCATGCCGCCGTGCAGCGACACCAGCCGGCGCGCGATGGCCAGCCCCGCCCCCGTGCCGCCGCCGTAGGCCTGCGCGGGGTGCAGGCGGCGGAACAGCTCGAAGATGGCTTCATGGAATTGCGGCGCGATGCCGATGCCGGGGTCCTTCACGTAGAAAAGGTAGGGCGCGGTGACATGCCGCGCCGCCTCCGGGCGCGTTTCTCCTGGCCCCAGGAAGCCCACCTCCACCCAGCGCGGCTCGGCTGTCTGGTACTTGGCCGCGTTGCTGATGAGGTTGGCCCACACCTGACGGATGCGGACGGCGTCACACGCCACCGTGGGCAGGCGGCGGGGCAAGCGGACCTCCACCCTGCCCTCCTCCAGCCGCGCGCCCAGCGTCCTCAGCACGTCCTCCACCAGGGCCTGCTGATCCGTCTCCTCCCACGACAGCTCCAGCCGGCCCAGGCGGCTGTACTCGAAGAGGTTGTCGAGCAGTTCGTGCGTGCGCTTCGCCAGCCACGCCAGGGACTCCAGCTGCCCGAGTCCGTCCGCGCCCAGCGTGGGGCCGAAGTCCTCCTGGAGGAAGGAGCTGTACTGGAGGATGCCGCGCAGGGGCTCCTTGAGGTCGTGCGCCACGGTGCCGCCGAACGCGTCCAACTCCGCGTTGGAGCGGGCCAGCTCCCGCGACAGCCGGGCCAGCTCCTCCGCATGCCGCAGCACCACGCCCACCAGCGCGCCCTTGAGCGCGCGCGCCGCCTCCAGGTCCTGCGCGGACCACGGGGTGCAGGCGCCCTTCATCTCCTCACGCCACACGTCGAAGGACGTGCGGGGCCGCAGCCGCGCATGGCCCGGCTCCGGACGCACGGGCTTGTTCGGATTGCCGGCCCACGACACGGTGCGCGCCACCTCCGGGCGGAACCACAGCGCGAAGTGCGGCACGGAGGGGTCCAGGCGCACCGCCAGCAGGCCCGCGGCCACGTCCGCGCGCGAGGCCAGCGGCGGGTACACGTCCCCCAGCCGGTCCACGTGGAAGGCCTCGTCCGGCAGCTCCCGCTCCGAAAGCCACGCCACCAGGGCGCGCACCTCCTCCGCGGACAGCGTGGTGCCGAGCAGCAGGGGCGACGCCTCCGGACCCGCGCTCGCGCCCAGCACCAGCGCCACGCCGTGGGAGCCCGTGAGCTCCATCAGCAGCGGGGCCTGCGCCTCCAGCGCCTTCGCGGGGCTGCGCTCGCCCAGGTTCGGCAGGACGAGCGCGTTGAGCAGCGACGCACGGCGCGCCTGGGCGGCGGACTCCAGGCTCCGCTCCTCCGCGGAGAGCTGGAGCGACAACAGCCGCGCCAGCACCTCGCACGCCTGCCGCCGCGCGGCGGACACCGTGCGGGGCGCCAGGTGATGGCAGGCCATGAGCCCCCAGAGCTGTCCGTCCTTCAGGAGCGACACGCTGAAGGACGCGCCCACGCCCATGTTGCGCAGGTACTCCAGGTGGATTTCCGACACGCTGCGGAGCGCGGAGCCGGACAGGTCCAACGGGCGCTGGGTGCCGGGCAGCACCGGCGGCACCAGGGGCACGGCCTTCGCGTCCACGTCCGCGATGAGGCGCATGGGGTTGCGCGTGTAGAGGGCGCGCGCCTGCGCGGGGATGTCGCTCGCGGGGTAGTGCAGGCCCATGAAGGAGTCCACGCCCTCGCGCACGCTCTCCGCCACGACCTCGCCGTGGAAGTCCGCGTGGAAGCGGTAGACCATCACCCGGTCGTAGCCGATGAGCTCCCGCACCGCGTCCGCGGCCTCTTGAAGCAGCGCGACCGTGCCCTTCGCGCGAGCCAGCGGCGACACCAGCCGCTGCACCGCGCCCAGCGCGGTCTCCTCCGCGCCCACGTCCTCGTCCGCCAGCGGCTCCAGCTCCAGCACGCGCAGGCCGTCGCTGTCATGCAGGAGCGCGGAGCAGCGCTGTCCCGACACCTCCACGGTGACGGGCCCCGGCCCCGCCTCCACGCGCGCGAGCAGTCCGTGCGGAAGCACTCCGGACAGGGGCTTGCCCACGAGCGCATCCGGCCCGGCGCCGAGCAGCACCTGGACGTTCGCGCTCACGACCGCGACGGCCTCCGTGTCCCGGTGGAAGGCGACGAGCACACCCCGCGGCTGGATGCCGCCCAGCAGGTGGATGGGCTCGCGATCACAGACGCTGAGGTCCGCATCAGAGACGGACGGGGACATCGTGCTCTCGCATCAACCAGGCGGCGAAGGTGTCGAAGGTATCGCGGGCGCCCTGCACGACGGCCGCGTCGAAGGTCTCGGAGGCCGCCCGTTCGGACGCCCGGGTGAGGGCTTCACCGAACGCACGCCACATGGGGCCCACCTGGTCGCCATAGGCCCGGAAGAAGGCGAAGTTCCCCACGCGTGCGTCCGGCCCGAAGTGGCGCGTCAGGTGGCGCAGGATGAGCTGGCCCCCCAGCGTGGAGCCCTCCAGCACGTACGCGCAGCCCAGCGCCTCCGCCAGGCCCGGCAGCGCCGGCAGCGAGGAGGCGCGCGGCAGCCGCGCGAGCGAGGCCATGTCGTGCCCCATGGCGCGCAGGTCCGCGTCCAGCAGCGGCGTCTTCCAGCGCGCCCCCAGGTCCAGCGCTGGCTCCAGGGCCGCCAGGGGACCGGCGAGCAGCGCCTCCAGGGGCAGATAGAGGCCGTAGAAGGCCTCCAACTGGCGCTGGTAGTCCCCGGGCGTCAGGTGCGCGTCCATCAGACGCACCACGCCCTCCGTGCGCTCGTGGTGGGGGCGCGTCTCCGTCTTCAGCCGCTGCATCAGTTCCAAAGTGGCCGGAGGATCGGGAGCGGCGCGGCGGGGGGAAAGAACCAATTGCGCTGAATGTTGGCCGTTCATCGCAGGCGACTGTCGTCCGTTCACTCAGGCCTGCGGCGGGGGGCGCACGGAGCGTGAGGCTTCACGGGGTGCCTGTTTCCCCGGCACCACTCCACGCGGTGACTCAACCCCCTGGACCACCCTGTCTTTACGGGCTGCGACACGACGCGTTAGCCTGGAGGCTCAACAGCTTGGCTTCCCGCGTCATGCGGGAAAGGGGTCCTGACGATGCCGTTCACCCTCCCTCCGCGCTACGGGCTGTATGAGCCGGAGACCGAGCACGACGCCTGCGGCGTGGGATTCGTGGCCCACATCCGGGGACAGCGCTCTCGGGGCATCGTGGAGGACGCGCTGGAGCTGCTCAACCGCCTGAGCCACCGCGCCGCGGCAGGGCGCGACCCGGAGACGGGCGACGGCGCCGGCATCCTGGTGCAGTTGCCGCACCGCTTCTTCAACCATGAAGCGCCGCGGCTGGGTTTCGAGCTGCCGCCGCGCCGCCAGTACGGCGTGGCGCAGGTGTTCCTGCCGCAGGAGCCGGAGGCGCGCCGCGCATGCGAGGCGCTGTTCGAGGACGTGGTGGAGGAGGAGGGGCAGCGGCTGCTCGGCTGGCGCGACGTGCCAGTGGCGCCGGAGGAACTGGGGCCGCTCGCGCGGGAGGCCGCGCCGTTCATCCGTCAGCTGTTCATCGCCCGGCGCCGCGTGGTGCCCAGCGCCTTCGAGCGCAAGCTCTACCGCATCCGAAAGCTGGTGGAGAACCGCGTGCTGGCGCGCGGCGTGGATCCGCAGGGGCGCTTCCACGTGGCCAGCTGTTCGTCGGAGACGCTCATCTACAAGGGGCTGCTGTTG
This sequence comes from Corallococcus sp. CA041A, assembly GCF_003612075.1. Classification (NCBI taxonomy): domain Bacteria; kingdom Pseudomonadati; phylum Myxococcota; class Myxococcia; order Myxococcales; family Myxococcaceae; genus Corallococcus; species Corallococcus sp. CA041A. The sequence continues at coordinate 52,877 of NZ_RAWF01000003.1, read as the reverse complement.
CCCCGGCAGCTGCCGCGCTTCTACGCGGACCTGCGGCACCCGGAGTTCGTCAGCGCGCTGGCGCTGGTGCACTCGCGCTTCTCCACCAACACCTTCCCCACATGGGAGCTGGCGCAGCCGTTCCGCTTCATCGCGCACAACGGTGAAATCAATACACTGCGTGGCAACCGCAACTGGATGACGGCGCGGCGAGGGCTGCTCCAGACGGCGAAGCTGGGCGGGAGCCTGGAGCCGCTGTGGCCCATCATCGTCCCGGGCAAGAGCGACTCCGCGCAGTTCGACAACATGGTGGAGCTGCTCTACCTGGGCGGCCGCACCCTGCCCCACGCGATGATGATGATGATCCCGGAGGCGTGGGAGGGTCACAAGGAGATGGGCGACGAGCGCCGCGCCTTCTACGAGTACTCCGCGTCCCTGCTGGAGCCGTGGGACGGCCCCGCGGCCATCGCGTTCACGGACGGACAGCTGATTGGCGCGACGTTGGACCGCAACGGCCTGCGCCCCGCGCGCTACCTGGTGACGGAGGACGACCGCATCATCCTGGCGTCGGAGACGGGCGTCATCGACGTGCCCCCGTCGCAGGTGCGCCGCAAGGGTCGGCTGACGCCGGGCCGCATGCTGCTGGTGGACACCACGGAGGGGCGCATCCTGGAGGACGAGGAGGTGAAGCATGAAATCACCTCGCGCTGGCCCTACCGCCGCTGGCTCCAGCGCAACGTCTTCACCTTCGAGGACCTGCCCGCCGTCCCCGCACCCGCGCGCCTGAAGGGCGAGACGCTGTGGCGGACGCAGCGCGCGTTCGGCTACACGGATGAAGACGTGCGCACCACGCTGGTCCCCATGGCGGAGACGGGCAAGGAGCCCACGGGCTCCATGGGCACGGACACGCCGCTGGCGGTGTTGAGCGACCAGGCACCCACCCTCTTCAACTACTTCCACCAGCTCTTCGCGCAGGTGACCAACCCGCCCATCGACCCGCTGCGCGAGGCGCTGGTGATGACGCTGGCCACCGCGCTGGGCCCGGAGGGCAACACCTTCGAGGAGACGCCGGAGCAGTGCCACCGGCTCTCGCTGCCCGGCCCCATCCTCACCAACGGGCAGCTGGCGCGACTGGCGAACCTGCGCGGCGACACCGGCCTCTTCGAGCCGCGGCCCTTGAGCCTGCTGTACCCGCACGCGGGCGGCGCGGCGACGGCGCTGGAGGTCGCGGTGGAGCGGCTGTGCACGGCGGCGGTGGATGCCGTCGACGCGGGCGCGAGCATCCTGGTGCTGAGCGACCGGGGCGTGGACGCGGCGCACGCGGCGATTCCGGCGCTGCTGGCCGTGTCCGCGGTGCACCAGCGGTTGGTGCGCGACGGCACGCGCATGTACACGGGCATCGTGCTGGAGACGGCGGAGGCGCGCGAGGTGCACCACTTCGCGTGCCTGTTCGCCTACGGCGTGTCCGCGGTGAACCCGTACCTGGCGCTGGACACGCTGCGCGCGCTGGCGGACGCGGGGGAGCTCAAGGCGGACGCGGACAAGGCGCAGGCGCAGTACCTCCACGGCCTGGAGGAGGGTCTGCTCAAGGTGATGTCCAAGATGGGCATCTCCACGCTCCAGTCCTACCGCGGCTCGCAGCTCTTCGAGGCGGTGGGTCTCCAGCGAAGCCTCATCGAGAAGCACTTCACCGGCACGTCGTCGCGAGTGGAGGGCGTGGGCCTTCCGGAGCTGGGACGCGAGGTGGCGGAGCGGCACGCGCGCGGCTTCGGCGTCGGCGCGGACGGCGAGGAGGACCTGCTGCCGGTGGGCGGTCAGTTCCGCTGGCGCCGGCAGGGCGAGCGGCACAAGTGGAACCCGGCCACCGTGGCGAAGCTCCAGGAGGCGGTGCGGACGAACGACGCGGCTCGGTTCCAGGAGTACTCGAAGCTGGCGGACGACGAGACGCGCGAGCACAGCAACCTGCGCGGCCTGTTGGACGTGGTGACGGACGGCTGCACGCCGGTACCGCTGGAAGAGGTGGAGCCCGCGCTGGAGCTGGCGCGGCGCTTCGTCACCGGCGCCATGTCCTTCGGCTCCATCAGCGCGGAGGCGCACGAGACGCTGGCCATCGCGATGAACCGGCTGGGCGGCAAGTCCAACAGCGGCGAGGGCGGCGAGGAGTCCCGCCGCTACACCCAGGACCCCAACGGCGACTCGCGCCGCAGCGCCATCAAGCAGGTGGCCAGCGCGCGCTTCGGCGTGACGGCCGAGTACCTGGTCAACGCGGACGAGCTCCAAATCAAGATGGCCCAGGGCGCCAAGCCCGGCGAGGGCGGCCAGCTTCCGGGCCACAAGGTGGACGAGCGGATTGCGCGCGTGCGCTGGAGCACGCCGGGCGTGACGCTGATTTCGCCGCCGCCGCACCACGACATCTACTCCATCGAGGACCTGGCGCAGCTCATCTACGACCTCCAGTCCGTGAACGCGAAGGCGCGCGTGAGCGTGAAGCTGGTGAGCGAGGTGGGCGTGGGCACCATCGCCGCGGGCGTGGCCAAGGCGGGCGCGGGCTGCGTGGTGGTGGCGGGCTACGAGGGCGGCACGGGTGCCTCTCCCCTCTCCAGCCTCCAGCACGCGGGCCTGCCGTGGGAGCTGGGGCTGGCGGAGACGCAGCAGGTGCTGGTGCACAACGGCCTGCGCTCGCGCATCCGCGTGCAGGTGGACGGCGGCCTGCGCACCGCGCGCGACGTGTTGGTGGCGGCGCTGCTGGGCGCGGAGGAGTTCGGCCTGGCCACCGCGAGCCTCGTGTCCGTGGGCTGCATCATGCTGCGCAAGTGCCACCTCAACACCTGCTCGGCGGGCATCGCCACGCAGGACCCGGCGCTGCGCGAGCGCTACCAGGGCACGCCGGAAAACGTCGTGAGCTTCTTCCTGCTGCTGGCGGAGGACCTGCGCCTGCACATGGCGAAGCTGGGCGTGCGAAAGCTGGATGAACTGGTGGGCCGGGTGGACCTGTTGCGCCAGCGCGCGGCGGTGGACCACTGGAAGGCGCGCAAGCTGGACCTGTCCGCGCTGCTCGCCGCGCCGTCCGCGCCAGCCACCGAGCCGCGCCACTGCCAGACGCCGCACCGCAAGGACGTGGCGGACCACCTGGACCACGAGCTGCTCACCAAGGCGCAGTCCGTGCTCGCGGGCGGGCCGCCGCTGATGCTGACGCTGCCGGTGGCGAACACGCACCGCGCGGTGGGCGCCATGCTGTCCGGCGAGATTGCCCGCCGTCACGGCGCGCAGGGGCTGCCGGACGGGAAGCTGCGGGTGAAGCTGAAGGGCTCCGCGGGCCAGAGCTTCGGCGCGTTCCTCGCGTCGGGAGTGACGCTGGAGCTGGAGGGCGACACCAACGACTACCTGGGCAAGGGGCTGTCCGGCGGACGCATCATCGTCTACCCGCCGGAGGGCAGCCGCTTCACGCCCGAGGAGAACGTGCTCGTCGGCAACACGGTGCTCTACGGCGCCACGGCCGGCGAGGTGTACCTGCGGGGGCTCGCGGGTGAGCGCTTCGCGGTGCGCAACAGCGGCGCGCAGGCGGTGGTGGAGGGCGTGGGCGACCACGGCTGCGAGTACATGACGGGCGGCGTGGTGGTGGTGCTGGGCCAGACGGGCCGCAACTTCGCGGCCGGCATGAGCGGCGGCACCGCGTACGTGCTGGACCGCGAGCGCACCTTCCGCGAGCGCTGCAACCTGGAGATGGTGGAGCTGGAGTCGCTGGTGGACGAGTCCGAAATCTGGCTCGTGCACGGGATGATTGAACGCCACCTGCACCACACCGGCAGCGCGCTCGCGCGGCGGGTGCTCGACAACTGGGAGCTGATGGTGCCGCAGTTCATGAAGGTGATGCCGTCCGACTACAAGCGCGTGCTCCAGGCGCGAAGGGCGGCGCGCAGGCCGCCACCGGCCGCGGGCGTGCAGCAGCTCCACGTCGTTGGCGGGGGGGCCTGAGCCATGGGCAAGCCCACGGGTTTCATGGAGTGGCAACGCGTCCACGCACCCAAGCGGGACAAGGTGGAGCGCCTGGAGGACTGGCGCGAGCTGCACCTGCCGCTGGCGGCGGACGAGGCGAAGCGGCAGGCGGGGCGCTGCATGGACTGTGGCATTCCCTTCTGCCACCAGGGGTGTCCCCTGGGGAACCTCATCCCTGACTTCAACGACGCGGTGTACCGGGGCCAGTGGAAGGAGGCGTACCAGGTGCTCAGCCGCACCAACACCTTCCCGGAGTTCACCGGACGGCTGTGCCCCGCGCCGTGCGAGGCCGCGTGCGTGCTGGCCATCGACCGGGACGCGGTCACCATCGAGCAGATGGAGAAGGAGATCTCCGAGCGCGCCTTCGCGGAGGGCTGGGTGAAGGCCCGGCCCCCGGCGCGGCGCACGGGCAAGCGCGTGGCGGTGGTGGGCTCCGGGCCCGCGGGCCTGGCGGCGGCGGCGCAACTGAACGCGGCCGGGCACAGCGTGACGGTGTACGAGAAGGACAGCCGCGCCGGAGGCCTGCTGCGCTACGGCATCCCGGACTTCAAGCTGGAGAAGGCGGTGCTGGACCGCCGGCTCGCGTTGATGGAGGCGGAGGGCATCGTCTTCCGCACGGGCGAGGACGTGGCCGTCACGCCGGGCTGGCGCGCGCTGCGCGAGCAGTACGACGGCGTGGTGCTGGCCCTGGGCGCGCGCAAGGCCCGCGAGCTGGACGTGCCGGGCCGCGAGCTGTCCGGCGTGCTGCAGGCCATGGACTACCTGGAGCACCAGAACCGCGTGGTCACGGCGGGAGCGCCGCAGGACGCGCGGCTGGAGGCCCAGGGCAAGCGGGTCATCATCCTGGGCGGCGGCGACACGGGCTCGGACTGCCTGGGCACGGCGCTGCGCCAGGGCGCGGCGAGCGTGATGCAGGTGGAGCTGCTCCCCGCGCCGCCGCAGTTGCGCGCGAAGGAGAACCCGTGGCCGCGCTGGCCGCTGGTGTTCCGCACCTCATCCAGCCAGGAGGAGGGCGGCGAGCGCGCCTTCGCGATGATGACGAAGCGGCTGGAGGGCGAGGACGGCCAGCTGAAGCGCCTGCACGCGGTGCGCGTGGAGATGCAGCGCGAGCCGAACGGCGCACTGAAGCTGGTGGAGGTGCCGGGCTCCGAGCAGGTGTTCGAGGTGGACCTGCTCGTGCTCGCCATGGGCTTCACCGGCCCGAACACGGACCGGCTGGCGGAGGAGCTGGGCGTGACGCTGTCCCCGCGCGGCACGGTGCAGGTGGACGCGAAGTTCTCCACCTCCGCGCCGGGCGTGTATTGCGCGGGCGACGCCAGCCGGGGCGCGAGCCTCATCGTCTGGGCGCTCGCGGACGGACGTGAGGCGGCGCGCGCGCTGGACACCTGGCTGTCCGGCACCGCCTCCGTGCTGCCCACGCGCGGCCAGGACTGCGCGTTCTAGGCGCCGCGTTCCGTCAGTGGACGCGGGCCGCGGGTGGCTGGAGGAAGTCGAGCGGCAACTCCCGCGGCTGCGTCCTGAAGCCGGGACGCAGCTCCAGCAGCTGCTTCACCACGCCGATGTCACGGATGGGGCCCACCGTGAGCGCTGGCGCTGGCGCCCCGGGGGGCACGTCCAGGGGCACGCTCCCGGCGAGCGCCTGCATCCGGGACAGGAAGCCCAGGTCCAGGTCGATGAACCATCCGCACGTGGTGCAGCTGGCCAGCTCCTGCAGCCGCTGATGCCGGCGCAGCAGGTCCGCGAACGGCCACGACGCCACGGCGGCCCCGAACTGGGCATCCGGCACGGTGAACATGAAGCCCGAGCCCCCGCCCGTCAGGAACTTGGACAGCCGCGCCGGGATGCCCGACGTGGGGCTGACGTGCACGAAGGCCAGATTGTCCGTGCCGGAGAAGTCGTTCGTGCCCGTGTCCTTGAAGTGACAGCCATTGCACGTGTTGACGGAGAACTCCTTCCGCGCGCAGACCTCCGTGGCGTCCGAGGGCACCACGCTGAAGCCCTCCCAGTGGGTGGGCGGCGCCACCAGCGAGTTGGCGCCCAGGAACGGTCTGCCATTGAGGGTGCGAGGCACCGTGAAGTGCGCGGTGCACCGGGTGGGGACAGTCACCGGCTGCTCGACGCCGTTCTTGACCTGCGTGCGGACGAAGGTGTCGATGTCCGGATCCGTCTGGGAATCATGGGTCGCGTCATCGGGAGTCAGTGCCATCGTGTGGACGCGCAGGGGCCCGTTGGAGGGTTTGTCCTTGCCGGTGACGGGGTGCTCGTCCGCCAGCCGGAACTCCCGCATCTCCCACGGAAACGCCAGGGCGACCTCGTTGGTGCGAATCTGGTTGAGCGCGTTCGCGTTGCCCTTCCCCGGAGCCCGTCCCCGCAGGACGACGCTCTGGGTCATCTGGGTGAGCTGCGCCTTGTAGGCCACGTTGAAGGACGTGAACGTCCCCAGCAGCGCCCACTGCCGTGCCCAGGCGACGACCGGCGCGCACCCCTCGCCGGGCACGCCGTATTCGAAGATGACGGTGAAGGGCTTGAGGTTGCAGGTCGCCTCCGTTCCACCGCCCCAGGGAGAGGGGCGCGTCAGCCCGAAGATGAAGCGCAGTTCGCCCGGGTCGGTCGGCTTGTCGTCGGAGTCCCGGGTGCCGGCCAGGTCGATGCGGTTGACGATGGCCAGCAGCCGGAAGGGCGCGATGTCCAGGTCCAGCGGCTTGCTCAGCACCACCTCCCAGCGGCCCGTGGAGGCGTTCTGCTGGAGGGCCGAGGTCGCGCCGCTGGCGGCGGCCCAGGGGGCAATCACTTCGTCATACATCTTGCGGCGCGCGGGCACCGTGTCGCCGTTGGATTGGAAGTCATTGAGCCAGAGCGACAGCCAGTTCAGCACGAAGGCCTCCGGCCGCGCGCCGGACCCCTGGGCCATCTCCCGCATGAGGTGCGCGAAGGTCCACACGCCTCCCTTCGTCCCCGCGCCGGTGCAAGGGTCCCACGTGCGCGCCGGGTCGAGCACCACGGCCGGGTCGCGGATCATCTGCGTCCGCTCCCACTGCGGCTGGGTGGAGGTCGGCACCAGCGGACAGCTCGTGACCGGCGTCTGCGCGCCCCACCTGAAGGCCTGCGCGTCCACGGGGAGCCCCTCGTAGCGGGCGACCGGGTGGCGACCGTTGAACAGGATGGACTCCCGGGTGGTCGGCCCAAGCTCGCCCGAGGCCAGGCGGCGCTCGTTCTCCTGGCGCCGCTCCAGCTCCGAGTCCGGGAGCCGCGCGAAGAGCGTGAAGAAGTCCGGACCGGGGCTCGAGGGAATCGCGCCCAGCCGCGCCAGCGTGTCGGAGTGGAACAGGACCGTGGGCCGCGCCGGGTCTCCCACCACGCGCACCAGGCTGTCCGAGAGGAGCCGGTTGGCCGGGGGCGGCAGCTTCACGTGCACGGCCGTCGTCTCCCCCAGGGGCGTGGGCTGCTCCAGCCTCTGGGCGAAGGTCCTGGCGACGGACAGACCCGGCACGAGCGGTAGTTCCCCCAGGCTCGTGCTGCTCCCCCGCGACTCCTCCGCGGCGTCCTGCCGCGAAGGCTCCTGCGCCGGCTCCTTCGCGCAGCCGCTGATCGCCAGCACGGCCCCCACCACGACGATTCTCAATTCCTCGCACTTCCGAAACATGCACTCCCCCCGGCAAAGCCAGCGCTTGCCTTGAATGGCTGGCATTGACTCAACGCCGCCGGAGCGAAAGTGCGTGCACGGACGTCCACCCCGTGACGGATCGAAGTCAGGCCCGGACAGGGTGCTGCCCGCGCGAGTGATCAGCGGGGGCCGCGCCCATTCCCTTCCCGACAGGCTCACGGCCTCGCGGGGTCCACACGCTTGGAGGCCCAACGCATCACGGAGCCCGTCAGTGAACGCGGGCCGCGGGAGGCTCGAGGAAGTCGAGCGGCAGCTCCCGCGGCCGCATCCTGAAGCCAGGGCGCAGCTCCAGCAGCCGCTTCACCACGTCGACGTCGCGGATGGGGCCCACCGTGAGCGTCGACGCGGGTGAGCCGGGCGCCAGGTCCAGGGGCACGCTCCCGGCGATCGCCTCCATCCGGTTCAGGTAGCCCGCGTCCAGGTCGATGAACCATCCGCAGGTGGAGCAATGGGCCAGCTCCTGGAGCCGCTGGTGGCGGCGCAGCAGGTCCGCGAACGGCCACGACGTCACCTGCGCTCCGAACTGGGCATCCGGCACGACGAACATGAAGCCGTCGCCCCCACCCGTCAGGAACTTGGACTGCCGGGCCGGGATGCCCGACGTGGGACTGACGTGCGTGAAGGCCAGGTTGTCCGTGCCGGAGAAGTCGTTGGTGCCCGTGTCCTTGAAGTGACAGCCATTGCACGTGTTGCTGGAGAACTCCTTCCGCGCGCAGACCTCCGTGGCGCGGGTGGATACCGCGGAGAGGGCCTCCCAGTGGGTGGGCGGCGCCACCAGCGCGTTGGCCCCCAGGAAGGGCACGCCGTTGATGGCGTGAGGCACCGCGAAGCGGGCGGTGCAGTGGGTGGGGACGGTCACCGGCTGCTCGACGCCGTTCTTGACGTGCGTGCGCACGAAGAAGTCCACGTCGGGGTCCGTACGGAAGTCGTGCGTCGCGTCGTCGGGGGTCAGCGCCATCGTGTGGACGCGCAACAGCCCGTTGGAGGGGATGTCCTTGCCGGTGCCGGGGTGCTCGTCCGCCAGGTGGAATTCCCTCAGCTCCCACGGAAACGCCAGGGCCACTTCATTGGTGCGCAGCTGGTTGAGCGCGCTCCGGTTGCCCTTCCCAGGCGCGCGCCCATGCCGGACGACGCTCTCCGTCATCCGCTGCAGCCGCGACCGGTAGGCCTCGTTGAAGGTCGGGTACATCCCCAACCCCCCCCACTGCCGCGCCCAACCGGTGATGGCCCGGCACCCCTCGCCCGGCACGCCGTATTCGAAGATGGTGGTGAAGGGTTTGAGGTTGCACGTCGCCTCCGTTCCACCTCCCCAGGGCGAGGGGCGCGTCAGCCCGAAGATGAACCGCAGCTCCCCCGGGTTGGATGACCGGCCGGAGTATTCCGAGCCGCCCGCCAGGTCGATGCGGTTGACGATGGCCAGCAGCCGGAAGGGCGCGATGTCCAGGTCCAGCGGCTGGCGCAGCACCACTTCCCAGAGGCCCGTGCCGGCGTTGAACTCGAGGGATGAGGACGCGCCGCTGGCGGCGGCCCAGGGGGCAATCACTTCGTCATACATCTTGCGGCGCGCGGGCACCGTGTCGCCGTTGGCCTGGAAGTCATTGAGCCAGAGCGACAGCCATTCGAGCACGAAGTCCTCCGGGCTCACGCCGGAGCCCTGGGCCATCTCCCGCATGAGGTGCGCGAAGGTCCACACGCCTCCCTTCGTCCCCGCGCCGGTGCAAGGGTCCCACGTGCGCGCCGGGTCGAGCACCACGGCCGGGTCGCGGATCATCTGCGTCCGCTCCCACCAGTCCTCGGTGGAAGCGGGTACCCAGGGACAACTCGTCTGGGGTACGAGCGCGCCCTGTGCGAAGGCGTTGGCGTCCATGGGGAGCCCCTCGTAACGGGCAGCCGGGTGGCGGCCGTTGAACAGGACGGTCTCCCGGGTGGGCATCCCGAACTCGCCCGAGGCCAGCCGCCGCTCGCTCTCTTCGCGGCGCTCCACCTCCGGCTCCGGGAGCCGCGCGAAGAGGGTGAAGAACTCGGGGCCTGGGCTCGCCGGAATCACCCCGAGCCGGGCCAGGGTGTCGGAGCGAAAGAGGACGGTGGGCCCTGACGAATCACCGACCACGCGCACGAGGCTGCTCGCGAGCCCGCGATTGGCGGGGGGCGGCAGCTTCACGTGCACCGCCGTCGTCTCTCCCAGGGACGTGGGCTTTCCCAGCTTCTGGGCGAAGACCTTCGCGACGGACAGGCCCGGCACGACGGGCAGTTCCCCCAGGCTCGTGGTGCCTCCCGGCCCGGCCCGCACGCCCGCCGGGGCCTCCCGCACCGGCGGGGCCTGCGCGGATGCGGGCTCCTTCGAGCAACCCCACACCGCGAGCACGACTCCCAGGACAACGATTCTCAATTCATTGCACTTCCTCGACATGCGCTCCCCCACGGCGAAGCCAGCCCCGTCATTCGATGACGGGCCTTGTCTCAACGCCGTAGGTGCCCATGCATGAACGGACGTCCGGTGCATGGCAGGTCGCAGTCAGGCCCCGGACAGGGCGCTGCCCGCGCGAATGATCCGCGAGGACGCCACCCGACAGGCTCACGGCCTCGCGGGGTCCGCACGATTGGAGGCCCAAAGCATCACGGGGCCCACCCGCGTGAAGCGAGGGGCCCCGTGTGCACCGGCGTCGGTGGGGAAGAACGCTACGCGGGCACGGGCTCCGACGGAGCGGCGTGCTCCGGGGCGGTGGACGCGCTCGCGGCGGGCGCAGGCGGCGTAGGGACGGCGAGCGCCGCGGTGGGGACCTCGCCCACGGTCTCTCCGTGCTGGCTCAGGTCGAGGCCCTCCTCCTCCTGCTCGCGGGTGACGCGCAGCGGGACGATGCGGTCGACGATCTTGTACAGGATGTAGGAACCCACGAAGGAGAAGACGGAGACGACGACCAGCGCCAGCAGGTGCATGAGGAAGGTGCGCGTGGTGCCGTAGATGAGGCCCACGTCCTTGGCGAGCACGCCGGTGAGCACCATGCCCACGATGCCGCCCAGGCCGTGGCAGGGGAACACGTCGAGCGTGTCATCCAGCGCGGTGCGGCTCTTGAAGTGGACGGCGGCGTTGCTGACGAGGCTGGCGACCAGGCCCACCAGGATGCTCTGCCCCACGGTGATGAAGCCCGCGGCGGGGGTGACGGCGACCAGGCCCACCACCGCGCCCACGCAGGCGCCCATGGCGCTGGGCTTGCGGCCACGCAGCCAGTCGAAGGCGATCCACCCGAGCATCGCGGCGGCGGAGGCCGTGTTGGTGGTGGCGAAGGCGAGCGTTGCCAGGGACGACGCGGACAGCGCGGAGCCCGCGTTGAAGCCGAACCAGCCGAACCACAGCATGCCCGTGCCGAGCATCACGAAGGGCACATTGGCGGGAGCATGCGTGGCGTGCGTCAGGTGCACCTGGCGGCGGCCCAGCACGATGGCGCCCGCGAGCGCGGCGAGGCCCGCGGACATGTGCACCACGGTGCCACCGGCGAAGTCGAGCACGCCCCACTGGCGCAGGAAGCCCTCCGGGTGCCACGTCCAGTGGGCGAGCGGCGCGTAGATGAAGACGCTGAAGAGCACCATGAAGAGCAGGTACGCCTTGAAGCGCACGCGCTCCGCGAACGCGCCGGTGATGAGCGCCGGGGTGATGATGGCGAACTTGAGCTGGAAGAGCGCGAAGAGGAGCAGCGGCACGGTGGGCGCAAGGTCCGGATGCGTCTCGCCGCCCACGCCGCTGAACATGAAGAAGGTGCGCGGATCACCGATGAGACCGTGGAAGCTGTCGCCGAAGCAAAGGCTGAAGCCCACCACGACCCACAGCAAGCTGATGACGGCCATGGCGATGAAGCTCTGCATCAGGGTGGAGACCACGTTCTTCAGCCGCACCATGCCGCCGTAGAAGAACGACAGGCCGGGAGTCATCAGCAGCACCAGCGCCGTGGCGGTGAGCAGCCACGCGGTGTCCGCCGGGTTGATGGGGCCGCCCTGCTTCACCTGCGCCGCCGGGGCCACCAGCAGTCCCGCCACCGCCACCGCCACCAGCAGGACCATCGCCATCCACTTCTGCATCGCCGCACCTCTCCAGAGAGCTGACGCGATGCATTGTGGGTTCTGTCCGGGCTAGTTTCAAGCCGATGGAGGCTAAAATTCAGCGAATTAAGTCTAAATTTCGATTATCCAGACCCAGCGCACAACATTTCAGCAGCAACCACCAGGGCGGGAGCCTGGTCGCTACCTCCTGTCCAACGTGGGTCAGTCCTCGGAGTCGTCAGTGCCGAGTTCTTCTGGCAGTGGGTTGTTCATCAGGGTGAGCCGCCCTGGGAGTCGGACCACCAGGAAGCCTTTGCCGTCGATGCGAAGCTGCACGCCATCTTCAGCATCCCCGCTTTTGAGCCAAGACTCTGCTTCGGCCCGTGTTGCGAAGTCCCGTTCAACCTTGATCTTGAAATCGGGATCGAGACGTTCCCGATAGTAGTGCGCGAACTCCTTCAGCTTCCCGAGATGCTGAACATAAAGCAGGCAGAACGCCGCCGCTTCGAAGGCGTTCCAATCTCGAGTTCCCCGTGTGTGGTGTTGGCTCGCGGCATCAAGGACCTCAAGGATGCCTCGTACATCGATTTCTGGGACCTCACTCACGGCATCCCCCTTTCGCTCAGATAGGGCTCAATACAAGTAGACCCGCGGGTACCACCACGAGCGTGAACGCGACGCCTGCGACAATGACAACGGCTCCCAAGGCCACTTCGGACTTGTGCTCCCTCAGCCATTCCAGCGCTGCAGGCATGTTGGGAAATCGCAAGTCCCGCCTGACATCCATACGTTCCAGTGCCTCCTGCTCCTCGACGCACTTCATGAACTCCTCACGGCATGTCTTCGTGCAGTACTCATGGTGCGTCGCTGAATGCTTCGGGATGCTGGTGACAGGGGGCTTCCGTCTCCAGCACGTCTGGAAGCACTGCTTCTGGACCTCCGCACAGTAGGCCTCCGCCCCAGAGCCGCCCGTGCCAGGCCCTTCCGCCGTTCCGACGCCTCGCGCATCCTCGGAGACGACATAGGTCTTCCGCTCGGGACGTTGGGTGTGTCCACAAGCAGTAGCCATCATCACCGTGAGGACGAAGAAAGCCCCGGCATGAGAACCGGGGCTTCCGTGCCGGACGCTGGGGTTCATGGGAGTCACTCCACCCCTGCCCCCCAACCGCCTTCAAGCCGCGACGGACCTCTGTCCTGCGCAGGTCAGTTCACCTGCGCGAGCGGCCCATCGACTTCCGCGTCCTGGCTGCTACCTCCTGTCCAGGATGCGGCCCTGCCCGTCGATCGCGTAGATGACGCCTCCATCCAGGATGGGCTCGTTCAAGCCACAGCGCGCCGGTTGCAGAGAGAACCACACGAAGAACAGGTCTTCTCCCGATTGAAGGACATGGGTGTCGGAGGAGCGGAGCCTCTTCATCCTGAGTCCTCTCGGGCAAGGCGACGGCAACCAGGACCGTCACTCGAACAAGCCAAGGCTGAAGTCCCCCGCTGTTCCGGAAGCATCCCCGATGGGGATCCACCTTCCACCTCCCAGCGCCGACGCGACCCATTCCGAGGCCCCTAGAAGAGGAGCAACTCGCGCTCCCAGATCCGTCCGGACTTGTCCACGAAGCGGGCGGAGCCCCACGGCGACCAATCCAGCTCGTGGTTCGCACCCATGTCCTCGCGGGAGAACTCCCAGCTGTAGGGATGCGGATGCGCGGGCCAAGGCGGATACAACATCAAACCGCGTGTGACCGCGTCCAACGCCGGGGGCAGCTCAAACCCATAACAATGCCACTCACATCTACGCGATTCCTTCGCTCTCCTGAGCAACAACCACAACAGGCCTTCAATCCAATATCATTTTCCACTCACCGGCGGCGCCAGGATGTACTCAGGACATGATCCAGACGTGCTCCTCTCCGACACACTACGACCAACACACATGTATTCACAAACAGGCATTTCACCGTCCACCTTTTTCTTCACGCCATAACGCACACACTGCTCAGAATGACGTAGCAAATAGGCGCTTCGAATCATCTGCCTGCGAACCGCCTCATCGGTCTCTCTCTTTACGGCATCGTCCAGCGATTCAGCAGCGACAGGATCCTGGCTCAACAGGAGATCGTGCACCAACCGTGACCGTGCCCCAGGATAACTCTCCATTTCCAATCGCCTCACAAGCGCCCAGACCATCTTCCCGGGAGCCAGCGTCCCTATGAAATACACAGCCTGACCTGCGATAAAAGAATCCGCCGTCGCTTCAAAGGCCACCCACTCAAGGAAGGCCAAGGCCTTTTGGTTGCCACTCGCAGAAACACAGCGAAGCGCCATGTCAGCCGCACGATACTCTTCATCCCTGGCGGGACGCAGGTTCTTCTTCAACGCATCTACACAAACGTCATAAGCCTCACCAGGGTTCCTCCCAATGAATTCTTCAACGGGATCAGGCTGCCCAGGGCTCAGGACTGGCTCATGGCTTCGCATTCCTTCCTTCTCAACCATCACCTCAAACTCACGCCGTACGCGCCCCTCCAAGCATGAAACAACCAAAAGAGCCAGGGCAGCAAAAACAATCCTACTGATATTTCGAAACAAACCCCACCCCCTTCCAACGGTCTACGAAATTAAACTCAAACAGCGACACATCATAAGGACCTGGGGCCGCTCTGTCTCGCACATCGTACATCAAAGACTCCCGCACTTGGGCATGTCCCCTGTCATATTTCGGAGCAACCACGATCGAATCAATCTGCGCCTGAGGAGTGTTGCCGCTCAACCCAAAGTGGTGGCCAATCTCGTGAGCCAAGACCTGACCACGGACTTCATCCGGCACTTCAGGTTCTTGCGCACTGCCATCCCTGCTCCTGTTTGCCCCAACCAAGAGGAGCACCCCCATCGGGGTAGTCATGCCAAGCTGATTCCGAATATTCATTGCCCTGCGTCGATAATAAACTTCAATATAATCACGAACAGGACTCCGGTCATAATCCCCTACAATACCACAATACGTATACACCTGCCGACACGCCGCCGGCCAATTTGCCTGCTTCCCCTGGAAGACAAATTCATCATTGGCAATCAACGGTTCCCTCTCAATCACTTCGACTCCGGCCGGAACCATCTCAATCTTGATACACGCCTGCATCCAAATCCTAGAGGCCATCGCAACATCTGCCGGAATCTTGGATGGGTCTATCGCATGTGTACTTGAATCACTCTCATCCGTCGCCACGACACGCGGATTTACCTTGACGGTCTGAATGGCAATGGCGGGAATGTCGACCCGCAGCCTAGCTGCATCCGAGACATTCTCATATCCAGGCAAAGAAACCGTCATTGCTACGAGATGTCCCTTCGTTGGAGCAGAGACCTGCACTCGAACACCACGATTCCCACCCACGAATTGAGAATCATGCCTATCGATTGGCGGAAGGTTGCTCGTGTCATCGAAACTCCAGACGAGCTGAGACTCGAAGCCATCTGCTCCTTCCACCTCAAAAGTCGATATCTGTGAATCGCCGTGGCACAGCAGCGCCGGGTTGATCACCCTCGGGGGGAACCCATCTGACCGAATAGACTTGATGGTCAGTGGCTCGATGCTCACCGAGGTATCGACTTGAGGCCCCGACTCCTGCTTGATTGCAATCTTCGAGGAAGAGGTCACCAAGAGGGTCGCAGGATCATTGTCCTTGGGACCAACCCCAGTCTGACGGGAGACTCTGCTTCCGCTTTGAATCAAGTCCGCACACATCAAGGCCCTGAGAGCCACCCCTCTAAACATCTTCGGCATCTGCTGGTTGCGAGGGGAGGAAGGCATGCTGGCTGGCAAGCAGGTGTGCGCTGCAAGGGACTGCTCAATCGGCACACCCTGGCCCCTGTGCGGACGATAGCCCCTTGGCCACTGTTGAGCTGGGGGTTCAACCGTCATGTTCGAAGCCATCGTGGAGCACTTCCTTACCCAGAGTCCACTCACCGTCATGGCCCGGGTGGTGCTGGAGCGCGTCTGTGACGCGGCGTGGGTCGATGCGGCGTTTCATGAGCACCGGTGCCGACAGTATGAGCGCGAGTTGCTGTTCTCCGATGTCGTCGACCGCATGAGCTTGGTGGTGCTGGGCATGCTCCCCTCGCTGCATGCGGCGGCGCAGCGGCATCGCCTGCCCGTCTCGGTGCAAGCGCTCTACAAGAAGGTGAACCGGACCGAGCCGGCGGTCCTCAGGGCGCTGATGCGTGGCGCGTACGCTCGGCTGGCTCCGGTGCGTTGCGCGATGGGCTCGGGGGACGCGGTTTGCGAAGGGATGGCTGTCCGCATCGTGGACGGCAACGATTTGCCGGCGAGGGACAAGCGCCTCGCGGCGTTGCGCGGCCTCCGGGGCGCCGCGACGCCGGGCCCAGTCCCTCGTGCTTTACGACCCGGACCTGGACCTGGTGGCCGACGTGCTGCCCTGGGAGGACGCGCATGACCATGAGCGCTCGCTGCTGAAGCATCTGCTGCCGCAAGTCGAGCCAGGCCACCTCTGGGTGGCGGACCGGGGTTTCAGCACGCGCTCGATTCTGCAGGCCTTCGCCGCGCGCGACGCCTTCCTGCTGGTGCGGGAGCATGCTCGCAATCCCTCGCCGACCGAGGGGCGCCCGCGACGCAAGGTGGGGCGAATCGAGACGGGCACGGTATTCGAGCAGTCGGTGTCCATTCCAGACGGAGCCAGTGGCGTGCTGCGGTTGCGGCGAATCGAGATTGAGCTCGACACTCGGACCGAGGACGGCGAAACCGTCATCCGGCTGCTGACGAACGTCCCAGCGGGCCGCAAGGCAGCCACCACCCTCGCCCGGCTGTACCGTACGCGCTGGCGGATTGAATGCCTTTTTGGCCGCCTGGAGTCTGTCCTTGAGAGCGAGGTGCGAAGCCTTGGCTCACTCCGGGGCGCCCTGCTTGGATTCTGCGTCGCACTGGTAGCCTACGACGTGTTGGCTCTTCTGCAGGCGGCGGTGCGGACCGCGCATCCGGTGTGCCGGGAGAAACCCATCTCCCCTTTCTACATCGCGGCCGAACTGCGCGAGTACTACGGCGGAATGAAGGCCGCCCTCCCGGAGGAAGTCTGGGTGCCCTACGAAAGCCAGACATCGGCGCAACTGGCCCGGACGCTGGTGGAAATGACAGGGCACGTCGACCCGATGACGCTTCTCAAGCATCCTCGCGGACCGAAGCCAAGGAGGCAGAATGGCTACGCGCCAGGCAGTGAGGTGCGCCGGCAGGTCGCGACGTCACGCGTCCTCGCTGCCGGCACTGTCGACTACGTCAAGCAGGATGTTTAGAGGGGTGGCTCTTACGAGTCACTCATCCTGATTTGGAATGGTACTGGGACAACCCGATTCCATAACCCGCTCCCGGGACCGAATCGCGCCTGCGCACCTATAGACGCACCCCCACCTACCGGTTACCTCCCTGAACTTCTCGCTATACACCCTGCAAACACCGGGCTCCCCCAACAAAGCAATTGCCTTATCAACATGCCTCGCGGTTTTGGCGTCTGATATCCCAGGCCGGATGTCCTTCAGATAGGGAACCGCCTCGGAGGATGCCAGCTTGATCAAATCATCAACAGTCGAGAACTGATCCTTCGGATCCTGTCTCTGCCGCAAGCGTTCAACGAGAATTCCTACCCTCTCATTGCTCGGCGAAACCTCGATCAGTGCATCCAGGGCGGACCTCGAAAGCTCAAAACCAACCTTGTCACTAGAGGCCAGCCCCTTGAGCAACTCCCGAGAATATCCCTTCCTCAGGAGCACCAATCCATCCACGGCAGCCTCAATCAAAGACGGGTTACCACCATCCCCCGACTTCGCAGCATCCGCGACAAGCTTCTCAAAAAGAGGCGCCGCATCCTCACCATGCCTCTTCAAAAAGGTTTGAAAGCCTTGATCGCCCTTCCTTTCTTCATTCACCAGCGCCATTTGATCAGCCAGAACGGCACGCTCCAACTCTGACTGCAATCGCAACTGCTCCACAGCGCCCTCCTGCGTACAGGCGCTCATCATCACAACCATCAACAGCGGACTACAAAGAGCGTACACGACCGACTTTCTCAACAAATTCGGCCTCCTGCTTGGAAACGTCCACGCTTTTCGAATCTGGCCCTGTTCTGAAGTAGAGTCAGTTCACCTGCGCGAGCGTTCCATCGGCTTCCGCCTCCTCGTTCTCAGACGCGTCCTCCACCGCGTCCACGCCCTGCGGAATCCCATCCACGTAGGTGACGACGTTGTTCGGCAGCGCGGCCACGCGCGGGCCCGGTGTCACCACGCCCGTGAGGTTCAGCGGATCCACTCCGGACAGCTGGATGCGCACGCCGGACGGAGGCGCGCGCCGCACTGCTCGCGCCATGTCCACCGCTTCTGGCAGCGCGAACTGCTCACCCACGAAGCCCGACACGAAGCGCCCACCGCGCAGCTCGCCTCGCGCTTCCATGCGCCGGTAGACGAACAGCAGGTCGCGCCACGTGGGCGCCAGCGACTCGCGCATCACCAGGTCGCGCCAGACGATGCCGTAGCGCTGGAGGAACAGCTTCGCCAGCGACTCCGTCACCTCCTCCTGCGACTTCGGCTCCGCTGGCGCCAGCAGGCTCCAGCGGCCCGGACCGCCCCGGTTGAGCAGCTTCTGCCGCTTGCGGTGCGCCGGGCTCTGCAGGATGCGCAGGTTCTGCACCGCGTCCGCCGTCACGAGCCCCTTCGCCACCAGCTCCCACAGCGCGTCCTCCACCTCCGCCGGCAGCCGCCGCGCCCGTGTCACCAGGTCCTGGAAGAAGCACGCACCCCGCCGCTCCAGCACGCCCACCACGTCCTTCGCCGCCGCGCTCAGGTCCGGCGGCGTCCACACGCCTCCGTCCGCCAGCACCGCGTGCGGACGCGCCGCCGCGAGCATCCACTCCAGGTCCTCGCGCACCGTGAACGTCAGCGGCGCGTTGCGCGTCGGGGAAGACCGCTTCGCCACCACCGGCTCTGGCGCCTCCACCGGCGCGCCCCGGCGCGGGCCCGCGGGCTTCGGCGGATCCTTCAGCGTCACCCGCCCCCACGCCACCTCGCCCGCGTAGCACGCGCGCTCCATCAGGTCCGGCGTGTAGCCCCGCATGCGCGCGGGCAACAGGAAGCGCTCCCACGCGGAGGCCGGCGCTTCGTACCCCTGCAGCAGCCGCACCGCCTTGAGCAATCCCGTGGAGCCTCGCAGCGCGTCCATGTCCTCCAGGTGGTGCCACCGGAAGAGGAAGCGCATGAAGTCCTGCGGGCTCAGCGGTTCAATCTCACGGCGCAGCCGCCCCACCGTCAGCCGGTGGATGCGCTGGAGCAGGCGCCGGTCGCACCACTCCAGCACCGGGCTTCCGTCCGCGTCCCGAGGCACCGGCACGTCGTCCTGCGCGCGGAACTGGCCTCGCAGCACGCTGCCCTGACTCTCCAGGTTGTGCAGCGCCAGGTTGATGTCATCCGGATCCAACAGCGTCAGCCGCGCCAGCTCCGTCACCGTCGTGGGCCCCACCAACTCCATCCGCCCACGCACCACCTGGAGCACCGCCGCGTCGCGCTCCACCGGCCGGTCGTACTCCAGCACCGGCAACACCGGCTGCGTCTGCGCGTCCGGGAAGAGCGCTCGCACCGCGTTGCCCCGCTCCGCCGACACCAGGAACCGCCCGCCCTGCCGCTCCAGCCAGGCCACGCGCCCCTGCTTGAAGAGCCCTGTCTCCAGGCCTCGCGGCACCTCCGACGCTCGCACCAGCACCAGCTGCAACAGCGCGTCGTGCAGTTCGTCCTCGTCGCGCATCGGCTGCGCGGCGTCCTCCACCACCTGCCGGATGGCGTTCGCGTCCAGCGCCCCGAACGCCGCTGCGTCCTCCGCGGGCATCGCGCGGCGCAGGGCCACGTTGCGCACGCGGCGCTCCTCGGCCGGCGCGTCGTCCAGGAAGGTGTAGGGCTGGCTGTTGATGAGCGCGTGCGCGAAGACGCTCGGCTCCGGGACGTCTCGCGCGACCAGCTGGATGCTCCCGTCCTTCATGCGCCGGAGCACCTCGCGCAGCCCGTCGATGTCCATCGCCTCGCGCAGACAGTCGTCCATCGCCTGCTTCACCAGCGGATGGTCCGGCAGCTCCACGTCCCCGCCGCCGTGGTTGTCCTGGCAGCCCACCTGCGCGGGGAACACCGCCGCCAGCAGGTCCTCGCTGCGCGCGCGCTGGAGGTTCGGCGCCACGCGCTTGCCGCCCATCATCCGGTGCAGCGTCAACGCTCGCGACGCCACCCACCGGAAGCGCGTGCCAAAAATCGGCGCCTGGAGGATGGCCTGCACCAGCACCTCCTCCACGTTGTCCGGGCGCAGGAAGTCGAAGATGTCCGCCAGCGGGAACGAGTGCTGTTCCCCCAGGCTCAGGAGGATGCCGTCCTCCGTGGCCGCCGCCTGCAACTCGAAGTCGAACGAGCGGCAGAAGCGCTTGCGCAGCGCCATGCCCCACGCGCGGTTGATGCGGCTGCCGAACGGCGCGTGGATGATCAGCTGCATGCCACCCGCCTCGTCGAAGAAGCGCTCGGCGACGATCTGCGTGTGGCTGGGCACCACGTCCCCCAGCATCTTCTTGCCCAGCCGCAGGTAGCCCAGCAGCGCATCCACCGCGGGCGGCGGCACGCGCAAGAGCTTCTCCAGGAAGCCCGCAGGGTCGTCGTGGCGCAGCAGCTCTTCGCGCAGCCGGCCCACCTGGAGGCTCAGCTCGTCCGTGCGGCCCGGGGCCTCGCCGCGCCAGAAGGGCACGTTGGGCGGCGCGCCCTTCGCGTCCTCCACCATCACCGTGCTGCCCATGACGCGCTGGATGCGCCACGCGGTGCTGCCCAACAGGAAGATGTCTCCCGGCGAGGACTCCACCGCGAAGTCCTCGTCCAGCGTGCCCACCACCTTGCCTTCCGGCTGCGCGGTGACGCTGAAGTTGAACGTGTCCGGGATGGCGCCGCCGTTGGTGAGCGCGGTGATGCGCACGCCCCGGCGCCCCTTGAGCCGCTGGTTCACCCGGTCCCGGTGCAGGTGGATGCTGCCCCGGCCCCGGCGTTCGGAGACGCCTTCCGACAGCATCTCCAGCACCTGCTGGTACTCCTCCCAGGTGAGGTCCTGGTACGGGTACGCGCGCTGGAAGATGCTGAAGAGGGCGCGCTCGTCCCATTCCTCGCACGCGCACGCGGCGACGATCTGTTGTGCCAGCACGTCCAGCGGCTTCTTGGGGATGCGGACCGCGTCCAGGTCGCCTTCGCGCACGGCGTTGAGGAGCGCGACGCATTCCACCAACTCATCGCGCGTCATCGCGAAGAGGATGCCCTTGGAGATGCCCGCCTTGTGGTGGCCCGCGCGGCCCACGCGCTGGAGCAGCACGGAGATGGCCTTGGTGGTGCCCAGCTGCACGACCAGGTCCACGTTGCCCACGTCAATGCCCAGCTCCAGTGACGCGGTGGCCACCATCACGCGCAGCTGCCCGGCCTTGAGGCGCTCTTCCGCGGACAGGCGCATCTCGCGGGACATGCTGCCGTGGTGCGCGGCCACCAACGCCTGGCCCAGGCGTTCGCCCAGGTCGTGCGCCACGCGCTCGGACATCTTGCGCGTGTTGACGAAGATGAGCGTGGTGCGGTGCTCGCTGGAGAGTTGGATCAGCCGGTCATAGACCTGTCCCCACATCTCGTGGCTCGCGATGGAGGACAGCTCCGCGTCCGGGATCTCCACCTTCAGGTCCCACGGGCGCTGGTGGCCCACCTCCACGCGCTTGCACTCGGTGAGGGACGCGCCGGTGAGGAAGCCGGAGATGGCGTCCAGCGGCTTCTGCGTGGCGGACAGGCCCAACAGCTGGGGGCGCACGTCGGTGAGGGCCTTGAGGCGCTCCATGGACAGCGCGAAGTGGCTGCCGCGCTTGTCACGAGCGAGCGCGTGGATTTCGTCCACGATGACCGTGCGCACGTGGCGCAGGGTGGCGCGGGCGCGCTCGGCGGTGAGGTAGAGGTAGAGGGACTCGGGCGTGGTGATGAGGATGTGCGGCGGGCGGCGCACCATCTGGGCGCGCTCGCCCGCGGGCGTGTCGCCGGTGCGCACCTGCACGCGCAACTGCTGCGGTTCGTAGCCCTCCTCGCGCGCCAGGGTCATCAGCTCCTCCAGCGGCTGGAGGAGGTTCTTCTGCACGTCGTTGCCCAGGGCCTTCAAGGGCGACACGTAAAGGACGCGCGTGTGGTCGGGCAGCGTGCTGTCGAGCGCCATGCGAAACAGCGAGTCCAGCGCCGCGAGGAACGCCGTGAGCGTCTTGCCGCTGCCCGTGGGCGCGGCGATGAGCACGTCGTGGCCGGCCTGGATGAGCGGCCAGCCTTCAACCTGCGGACGGGTGGGTTCACCCAGGCGTGAGGCGAACCAGCGCCGCACCACCGGGTGGAAGGCGGCGAGCGCCGGATGGGCCGCGAACTCCGACGTGAAGGCGAGGGCGATTTGAGGGGACATGGCGGGCTCCCAGAGGGCCAGCCTGAACACAGGTACAGCGCGTCGTCAACGGACGGGGGGTGCCGACTTCGGCATCCAGGGCAGGGGATGTCGGAGGGACCGCGTATCCCCCTGAACCCTCGGAGGATTCGTCTCCCAGCAGGACGCAGGGTAATCAGGCGGGCAGGCTTCGTGTCGTCGCCGGACACCCCCCCGTCAGAGCCGCTCCGTCACAGTCATGGACCCAAAACATCCGATGCTTGCAGA
The DNA here is from genome assembly GCF_003612075.1 of Corallococcus sp. CA041A. Lineage (NCBI taxonomy): Bacteria > Pseudomonadati > Myxococcota > Myxococcia > Myxococcales > Myxococcaceae > Corallococcus > Corallococcus sp. CA041A. Next base: position 30,477 of record NZ_RAWF01000003.1, on the reverse strand, counting down.
GGACGACTCACCCTCCATCTGGAACGAACGCGAGGAAGTCCGCGTGGTGCTGCCTGACAGTGATTTCGATCGGCTCGTGGATGCGTTGGAGAAGCCAGCGAAGCCTCTGCCCCGGCTGCTGGAGCTCGCGCGCAAGAAGGCCCGCTGACGTTCTGGAAGGACAGATGCGCTTCTACCAACTCCAACGTCCGGCCCCTTCCACTCCGAGACACTGGAACGGCAGCCTGTCCGCCGAGCACGTCTGGAGCCTGCCCGGGGTGGAGTGCCCCACCTGCCATGAGACCTGGAGTGGTCAGTTCGCGCTTCCCAGCGTCGATCTGTCTTCGTTACCCGGACGCGACCTGCTGGTGGAGCCGCGTGTCGAACCCCACGCGGAATACGCGCGCCTCGCGTCCCGCGTGCAGCCGTTCCTCCCAACTGGAGTGTCCCCGGAACCCGGCATGCAGTTCGGTCCGCTTCGTGGCACGGCACACGGAACCTTCGGACCTTTGAGCGCGCGCTACGGGTGGGAGGCGCTGGTCACGCAGGAAGCATTGCGACACCTCCAGGCCGTGGGGATCCGGGGGCTCGCTCCCGTGCGCGCGGAGCTACAGGGACTCGATGCCGGGGTCGTGCTGTACGAGTTGGAGATTCCCTTGCGCGGGCTTCTGCACCGGGACGCGGTCCTGACCGGCCCCAGGTGCCCGACCTGCGGATGGTACGAGGTGCGAATCTCGCCCGAACCCTGGCTGGATGGAGATGCCCTCCCTCACGACGTGGACCTCTTCCGCCCCGCGAACGGAACCACGTACACCTTCGTCACCGAACGCTTCGTCGAGGCACTCGAAGCCTTGGGCCCATCGGACGTGACGTTTCGCGAAGCCGGTGTCGTGCCGGCATCCCGCACGGGTTCGGTTCACTGAGCTCAGCGCCGGACCGCCCAGGCCAATCCGTCCGGCCTTCCTCCGACATCGATGTGGCCCGTGACCTCCAACCTCTTGAGGTCGATGACGGCGACGTCGTTGTCAGGCGTGCACGACACGGACGCCGGGTGCCCCCACCCGGGGCCCAGGCCTCCCTCCAGACGGGGGGCTGTGCCAAGGAATGTGGCGCGGTAGCCTCGTTCGGATGACCCGAGTCTTCTTCTCCGACCTGGAGACACACTCGCCCAGCGGGCGCTTCACCCTGACGGCCCGCTCGCCCCACAACGGGGCGATCCTCCGCCGCGGCGGGCGGAAGGCTTCCTGGTGGTGGGGCAGGCGCACCGCGTTCCAGAACGAGTTCCGCTTCCAGTTGCTCGAACACATCCCCGGGAGCGCCGAGCCTCGCCTTGTCTGGGAGCGGTGGCAGAAATGGAACGAGAGCAGTCCGCACCAACTGTTCGTCTCGGACACGGGCTGGTCCATCCTCCGGACCCACGGCCCTCAGCTCATCGCCGTGTCTCCCTCGGGACGCGACGTGCTTCGGGTGGACATCCTCGGTCCCAGGGAAGGGAAGGTGGGACGCAATGCGTGGCAGGCCGACCACGCCACGTACACGACCGCGGGGCTGTTCTGGTCGAAGCATGCGTGGCCCTACTTCTTCCGCGACGCCGAGACGGACTTCTTCATCTGGCGGACGCACAGAGGGCAGCGGCTGGTGCTCGACCTCACCCACGCGGCCATCCTCCCGGAGGCGGATGTCCGGGCTCGCGAATGGGATGCCGCGGAGCAGCGCGATGCGTCCGCGCTGCTGGCGATGCTGACGGAGCAACTCCAGGAGGTTCAAGCGCTCCTGTCGAAGTCATCCACTGCTCCGCAGAAGGAAGTCCCCAGCGAGTTGCGGAAGCACCTCGACAGGGTGGTGGGCGCCGTCGTGCTGGTGGGAGCACACCGCATCCACGCGTGCCTGCCACTCCTCCAGCAGTGGGAATCCGTGGAGGATTGGAGCAGCGTCTCGCGCAGCTCCGTGTTCCGCGAGGCGTCCCTGGAGGAGCAGGCCTTCCGCCCCATCGTCCAGCAGTCCCTCCGGCGGCTGGGGGTCCAGCCCCGGGGCTTCGCGGCCTATTCCTTCCTCGACGCGAAGCATGAACGGTACGCGCTCCCAGAGTGCCTGCCGGACCGGCGCGAGCGGGCAGCGACCCTGGAGAAGACGATGTCGGCATGGGAAGTCCTCCAACGGGTGGGAGCACCGGACCTCATCCATCACGGGACCGAGCTCTCCGACGACGTGGAGCGCGCGTTCGAGCACTGGGAATACGACTTCCAGGCCGACGGCCAGTGGACGACGCTTCAGTTGCGCTGGGAGCTGAACTCGCGCCCGCCCTTCATCGCCGAGCTCCAGGAACGCCCTTCCTCCTGGCTCCAGTCGAACGCGCGCGAGCAGGCACTGCTGGAGCGCTAGGCTGGAGCCACGGCTCACCTCAGCCAGACATCGCAGTGCGGACAGCGGTCCAGCGACAGGGTGGGCGATCCGTCCGAATCCGTGTTGTCGAAGTCCTGCAGGTTGTTCCCGCATCCCGGACACAGCAGGTGGAAATACCTGCTGACCATGGAGGTCAGGCTGGCGCAGATGAAGCCCGCCGCGAAGGGGACCCCCGCCAGGTCCCACCCGTCCGGAGGAGGCGCGCGCCGCAGGAAGAGCCAGAGGCCCCCGCCCAGCAGCCCCACGACACCGCCCGCGAACACCACGGTGTTGTGCAGCGCCAACCGCCTGCTGAACTCCTCGCGGATCCTGACGAACCGCTGGAAGTCCAAGTCCCTCCGGGCGGACACAGTCAGCACCGTCCCCGTGGCGGGCGAGCTGTCCTGGACCGCTTCCCGCGCCGACGCCGCCAGCGCGCGGTGGTTCTCCGCCGTGGACTGGAGCGCGGAAGCGACCCCCGCGAGGTCCCGCAGGAGCTCCCGGATGGACTCTTCGGAGAGCGAGCCCCTTGGGGAGGCGATGAGCTCCTGCCCCTGGAGCTGGAACGGAGCACCGCGAGCCTGGAGCTGGCGCAGCGCATCGCGGACGACGGGTTCGCCCAACAGGCGGATGACCGCCGCTGGATTCGCGCCCCGGATGAGGAACGCCGCATCCAGCGCGGGCTGGCCCACCTGGATGTCCCGTTCCTTCGAGGCCCCGCGCCAACGCAGCCCCCACCCCTGGGGGAGCAGCGCGAAGTCCTGAGGCAGCTTCACCCCCAGCGTGAGACGAAGCCGTGAGGCTCCCGTGCGCAACAGGGACACCTCCACCGGATGGCCCCGGTAGCGCCCCGCCAGCAGCACGCGCGTGGACGACGGGAACGGTGACAGCTCCAGGATGGGGCCCAGTGCCCGCCAGCGACGCCGGGCCCATGCGCGGCGCCACGCCCGGAGCGTCAGGGGTGTCAGCGCCAGTACGGTCGCGACGGCAAGCCCGAGGAACCCAGGGGACATTGTGAGGCCCAGGCTAAACGCGGATCCAACACGGAGAAAGCACGGCGTCCAACGGTGCCTCCCCACCCCGGTCCGAGTGAAGCGTCCGAGCGCGGAACGTCCAGGAGAAAGTGGCCGCGCGGGACGGGAACCCAGGCACACTGTGCCCCCTCGAAAAGGAGAGACACCATGAGCTGGGAAGAAGACCTGCAGGGCCGTGAGCCCCCGCCCTCCCTGGAGACGCTCATCGTCCCGCGCGTGCGCGACCTGGGCGATGGCTTCCACGTGCGCCGCGCCCTGCCCTCCGCGCGCCGCCGCATGGTCGGCCCCTTCATCTTCCTGGACCAGATGGGCCCCGCGGACTTCGACCCCGGCCGCGGCCTGGACGTGCGCCCCCATCCGCACATCGGCCTGTCCACCGTCACCTATCTCTTCGAGGGCGAAATCCTCCACCGTGACTCGCTGGGCTTCGTGCAGCCCATCCGCCCCGGCGCCGTGAACTGGATGACCGCCGGCCAGGGCATCGCCCACTCCGAGCGCACCGGCCCCGAAACCCGCTCCGCCGGTGGCCGCCTCTTCGGCATCCAGGCGTGGATCGCCCTCCCCAAGCAGCATGAAGAGGTCGCCCCCGCCTTCGTCCACCACCCCGCGGACACGCTCCCCATCATCGACGGCGAGGGCATCCACCTGACCGTCATCGCGGGCCAGGTGCATGGCGGCAAGTCCCCCGTGCGCGCCCACTCCGACCTCTTCTACGCGGACGCGAAGATGGAGGCGGGCTCCCGCTTGAAGCTCTCCGCCGAATACGAGGAGCGAGGCCTCTACCTCGTCGAGGGCACCGTGGAGGTGGAGGGCACGCGCTTCCAGCCCGGCGAACTGCTCGTGTTCAAGCCGGGCAGCGAAATCATCCTCAAGGCGGAGTCCTCCGCGCGGATGATGCTCCTGGGCGGCGAGCCCATGGACGGCCCGCGCTACCTCTTCTGGAACTTCGTGTCGTCCTCCAAGGAGCGCCTGGAGGCCGCCAAGGCGGACTGGAAGGAAGGCCGCTTCGCCGCCGTGCCCACGGAGACGGAGTTCATCCCCCTGCCTCCGGATGATCCGCCGGCGCCCGTGCGCTACCCGTAGAGCCGGCGCACCGGCGCGAGCGTGCCCGCGGGCCGCTGCGACTTCGCCTGCGACCACGTCAGCCGGTACGTCGCCGCCGTCCCGTCGAAGGCGATGGGCTTCACCTCGGGTGAGCCCGCGCCCGACGCGCGCAGCGTCTCCGCCAGGAAGCCGCAGGCGAAGAAGGGGTTGTCCGCCAGCACGTCCTTCACCCACAGGGTGGCGTCCTGCTTGGACAGCTCCTCCACCCGCACCTCGTTGAAGTTGTTGCCCGCGCGCAGGTTGTACGGCACGCGCTCCAGCGTCTTCTGCGGCCCCAGGTGCGTGACCAGCTGCATGCTCGCCCGCCCCACGGACGTCTGCTGGAAGCCCTTCAGGTAGCGGGCGCCCAGCTCCAGGTAGGCCGACTCCAGGGACTGGCCGGGGAAGACGTCCCGCGCGGCCACGTCCAGGAAGACGCGCCACTGCTCCAGCGAGTAGTGGGGGCGCAGCGGCTCGGACAGGTTCAGGCCCGCGGCCTTCAGCTTCTGGCGCCCGTCACGCGTCAGGTACGGCCCCAACGCACGCACGAAGAGGGCTTCCACGCTCTGGGCGAAGATTTGCTTTTCGGATGGGACCATGCCCCCAGGGTGGGGGCGCGCCTGCGCATCCGGAAGGGTGGCCGCAATGCATCCGTCCACGAGTCGTCAAACCCGTAGGATTTTCAGCCTCGCGGCAGACGCACCGTGAAGGTCGTCCCCTGGGCCTCGGTGGAGGTCACCTTCACGGTGCCGCCGTGGGAGTGGACAATCTGGCCGGCGATGTAGAGCCCCAGGCCCAGCCCTCCGGCCGCGCCGCGCTCCCGGTCGCTGCGGCCGGCGCGGCGCCACGCGGCGAAGAGGTGCGGCACCTGCTCCGCCGGAATGGGCGCGCCCAGGTTGTGCACCCGCAGCACGGCCTCGCCGTCCAGGCCCTCCGCGCTCACGCGCACGGGTGAGTCCGGCGGGCTGAACTTGAGCGCGTTGGACACCAGGTTGCCCACCACCTGCTCCAGCCGGTCCGCGTCCCACGCGCCGCGCCCGTCACCCTGCACGTCCAGCATCACCTCGCGCTGGGGCTGGCTGGCGCGCACTTCCTCCACCGCGCCGCGCACCACGTCGAACAGGTCGCACCGCGAGCGCACCACCGGCAGCCCCGCGCCCAGCCGCGCCCGCGCGAAGTCCAGCAGCTGGCGGATCATCCGATCCATGCGCACGGCGCTGGTGAGGATGCGCTCGGTGAAGACGCGCTGGCGGTCGGACAGCTCTCCCTGGCGCTGGAGCTGCTGCGCGGACATGGACAGCGCGTTGAGCGGGTTGCGCAGGTCGTGGCCCAGGATGCCGATGAACTGCTCGCGGAAGTCCTCCGCGTTGCGCATCTCCGTGACGTCCTGCCCGGTGGCGATGACGGCCTCCACCGCGCCCGTGGGTCCGGTGGCCGGGGACATCGTGTACTCGAAGTGCCGCGGGCCCTGGTCCGAGGACAGGCTGACGCGGCCGCGCTGCACCTGGCCCGTGCGCCGCGCCGCGTCCAGCGCCTTCGCGTAGGGCTCCAGCTGCGGGTCCATCACGCGAAGCGCGTCCATGCTCCTGCCCGGCACGTGCACGTGGTGCGAGCCACGCGACGCGGCCACCGCCTGGTTGGCGTAGATGAGCGTCCCGTCTCCGTCATAGAGCGCGATGGGGTCCGCCGCCGCGGCCATGGCCAGCTCCAGGAGACGGCGCTGCTGCTGCACCTGGTCGGAGAGGACGCGCACCTCGCGCTCGGCGCGGCGCAGGCGCAGGAGCGCGTGCACCTGGGCCACCAGCTCCTCTGGATCCACCGGCGCCACCAGGTACGCGTCCGCGCCGTGCTCCAGCCCCTGCGCCCGGTCCGCGGCGCCCACCGCCTGCGCGGACAGGTGCAGCACCAGCGCGCTGCGAGTGCGCGGGGAGGCCTTCAGGCGCCGGCACACCTCCAGGCCGCTCATGTCCGGCAGGCGGACGTCCAGGATGACCAGGTCGGTGTGCTCGTCCGCGAGCGCCAGCGTCTCGACGCCCGTGCCCGCCTCCAGGACCTGGAAACCCGAAAGGGACAGCACGCGAGACGTGACGTAACGGCTGGCCAGGTCGTCGTTGACGTTGAGGATGGTGGGCGAGGAAGGCATGCAGGCGGATGAAACCGTGGCCCTTCTTCGTAATGGCTGCCCCTGGATGCGCCAAGTGTTGCACGTGGGAAAATGTCTTCTCCGACGGAACAGCCAGGGGAACGGGCGTCCGCCGCCGCTCGCTGGACGACAGGGTGGCTCCCCCGCTGGCGCGTTTCGCGATAGGGATGACCCATGCGCCCTCCCTGCCGCCCGCTTCCCGCTGATGGTCGCTTCCTCCAGGCCGTGGGGCCCACGCCGCTCGTGCCCGTGCGGCTGGACCCGGAAGGTCCGACCATCTGGTGCAAGTTGGAGTTCCTCAATCCCAGCGGGTCCACGAAGGATCGCATCGCCCGGTACATGCTGGAGAAGGCGTGGCGTCTGGGGGACCTGAGCCCGGGCGGCGACGTGGTGGAGGCGTCCAGCGGCTCCACCAGCATCGCCATGGCGTTGGCGAGCGCGCAGATGGGCTGCCGCTTCACGGCGGTGATGCCGGAGGGCGTGACGGAGGAGCGGCTCATCGCCATCCGCGCCTACGGCGGCGAGGTGGAGCTGGTGCCGCGCTCGGAAGGCATCCGGGGAGCCATCGCGCGGGCGGAAGCGCTGGCGAAGGAGCGCGGCGGCTACGCGCCCCGCCAGTTCGAGAACCCGGACAACGCGGAGGCGCACCGCGTGTGGACGGGGCAGGAAATCCTGGCGCAGGTGCCGGGCGGGCTGGTGCACGGCGTGGTGAGCGGCGTGGGCACGGGCGGCACCATCGTGGGCCTGTTCCAGGCGTTCGCGGAAGCGGGCTGTCCGGTGACGCCCTTCGTGGCGAGGCCCATCGCGGGGCTGGGCTGCGACATCGAGTGTTGTAGCTTCAGCGCGCGCGTGCCGGGCGTGGTGGACGGCCTGTCGAAGCTGTACCGCGAGGCGGACATGCCGGGCCGGGTGGAGCTGGATATCTCGGACGACCTGGCCATGCGCACCGCGCGGGCGCTCATCCGCCGGGGCTTCCCGGTGGGCCCGTCCTCCGGCCTCAACTACGCGGCGGCGGTGGAGGCGGCGAAGCAGCTGGGCCCGCAGGCCCAGGTGGTGACGGTGTTCCCGGACCGCATGGAGCGCTACTTCTCCACGGAGCTCGTGCAGCCCCGGGCCGCGCCCAAGGCCGGCTGAAGGCCCCTACGTGCGCATGCGCACGCGCGTCTCGTGCACCGTGTCCGGAGGCGGAGAAGCGCGCTCGCGCTCCTGGGCGCGCATCAGGCGCAGGATGCTGGGCCCCAGGACGTCAATCTCCGTGGAGGCGTAGGCCTCCGTGCCGAAGCGGCGGATGGAGTCCGTCTGCCGCTCCAGGATGCGCGCATCCTGCCCGAAGATGTGCAGGCCCACCGGCAGCACGAAGGGCACCGCGGCCTTGAGCAGCCAGCGCGGCACGGGCAGCTTCACCGTCACCACCGCGTACACGAGCGTGTCCCAGTCATCCACCGGCGTCATGGCGGAGTTGACCAGGATGTGGCTCTTCTCCCCGATGCGGTACTCCACCTGCGCGATGGACGGCATCAGGAAGCGGTCGAAGTGCTGCACCACCCCACCGCCCGGCGCGAGCAGCCGCCCCACGAGCCCCTTGGGCGCGGGCTCGCCCAGGTACTCCGCCTCCACGCGGTCCGCGCTCCTGCGCACCACCACGTCGATTTCGTTCTTCTTCTCCGCGGTGCGGAACAGGCCACCGTGGAGGAATGCCGTGTGCGGCACGTCCAGCGTGTTCTCCAGCACCGCGTGCAGCGACCCCGGCGCGCGCAGCACCCGGCGCACGGTGGTGTAGTCCGCCGCGTCCAGCAGCGGGAAGCGGAAGGGCTCCGACGTGGGCTCCACGCCGGGCGTGGAGTAGACCCAGACGAAGCCGTCCTGCTCGCGCGTCGGGTAGGAAGCGGCGCAGCGGGAGCGGGCCTCGGGCTCGCCCACCAGGCCGGGGATGAGCCGGCACTGGCCACCGGTGTCGAAGCGCCACCCGTGGTAGCCGCACTCCAGCTGCCCGTTCTGCACGCGCCCCAGTGACAGCGGCACGTTGCGGTGCGGACAGCGGTCCATCAGGGCGCCGGGCTTTCCGCCCTCGCCCCGGAAGAGCACCAGGGGCGTGCCTTGCAGCGTGCGCGCGAGCGGCTTGTCCCCCAGCTCGCGCGACGTGCAGAGGATGAACCAGGAGTGCGGAAGCCGGACGACGGAGATGTGACTGGGGGACGCACCTGGGGTGCGCCCCTCCTCGCGGGCGGTCATGCGCCCAGTCTAATGGGCCCGGGCCTCCGTGCACGCCCCCTTCAGGCGGGCAGGTCGGCGAAGCGTTGGGCGGCCTCCGGGTTGAGGGGCTGGGGCATCACCCCGCCGCTCATCCTCCGGCAGGACTCTTCGCAGCGGCGGCACGCGTCCGCGCAGGCCTCCATCATCCCCTCGTCGCCCATCTCCTCGCAGGCGGTCGCGCAGGCGGCGCACACCTCCGCGCAGGCGAAGCATGTGCGCGAATGCAGGTCCGAACCGCGCAGCATGAAGCGCGCGCTCGTCTCGCAGATGTCCGCGCAGTCCATCAGCAGCCGGAGGGGCCCAGGCTCGGCGAGCCTGCCTCCCCGCTTCAGACAGTCCGCCAGGGTCTCCAGGCAGACGCGGCGACAGGCCGTGCAGTTGTCGATGCACTCCCGAATCGCGTCGTCGCCTCGCATCACTTCGGCATTCGCCATGGTGGGGGTCCTTTCGGGCCTCACGGTGGGCACGCGCGGGGACGCCACCATCCCGCCGCGCGTGCCCGACTGGCCGGTTGCTTCCGGACTAGAGCTTCAGCCGCCGCAACCGCAGGGCGTTGCCGATGACGGACACCGACGAGAGGCTCATCGCCGCGCTCGCGAACAGCGGGCTCAGGAGCAACCCGAAGACGGGGTACAGCACGCCCGCCGCCAGCGGCACTCCCAGCAGGTTGTAGACGAAGGCGAAGAAGAGGTTCTGCCGGATGTTGCGCAGCACGGCCTGGCTCAACCCACGCGCCCGAGCGATGCCTCGCAGGTCGCCCTTCACCAGCGTCACGCCCGCGCTCTCCATCGCGATGTCCGTGCCCGTCCCCATGGCGATGCCCACGTCCGCTCGCGCCAGCGCCGGTGCGTCGTTCACGCCGTCGCCCGCCATCGCCACCACGCGCCCCTGGGCTTGCAATGTCTTCACCGCGTCGCCCTTCGCGTCCGGCTGCACGCCGGCAATCACCTCCGTGATGCCCAGCCTGCGCGCCACCGCGTGCGCCGTCGTCGGGCTGTCTCCGGTGAGCATCACCACGCGCAGGCCTTCCTCCCTCAGCCTCGCCAGGGCCTCCGGCGTGGACGGTTTCAGCGGGTCCTCCACGCCCAGCAGCCCCGCCGCGCGGCCGTCCATCGACACCAACACCACCGTCTGGCCCTCCTGGCGCAGCGCCTCCGCGCGCTCCGTCAGCGCCTCCACCTCCACGCCCAGGCTCCGCATCAACGCCGCGTTGCCCAGCGCGACCTCGCGTCCTCCCACGCGGCCCCGGACGCCCTGCCCTGGCACGGACTGGAAGTCCTCCACGCCACCGGGGGACACGCCTCGCTCCCTCGCGCCCGAGACCACGGCGGCGGCCAGCGGGTGTTCGCTGCCTCGCTCCAGGCTCGCGGCCTGGCGCAGCAGCTCGGAGGCGTCCACGCCCGGCGCTGGCTCCACCGTCACGAGCCGCGGCTTGCCCTCCGTGAGCGTGCCCGTCTTGTCCACCACCAGCGTGTCCACCGCCGCCATCCGCTCCAGCGCCGCCGCGTCGCGGATGAGCACGCCCATACGCGCGCCCTGCCCCGTTCCCACCATCACGGACATGGGTGTGGCCAGGCCCAGCGCGCACGGGCAGGCGATGATGAGCACCGCCACCGCGTTCACCAGCGCGTGCGCGAGCCTCGGCTCCGGACCCCACACGCCCCAGACCACCGCCGTCACCACCGCCACCGCGATGACCGCGGGCACGAAGATGCCGGCCACCCGGTCCGCCAGCCGCTGGATGGGAGCTCGCGTGCGCTGCGCCTCGGCCACGCGCTGGACGATGCGCGACAGGAGCGTGTCCTGTCCCACTCGCTCCGCGCGCATCACGAGCGTGCCCGTGCCGTTCAGCGTGCCACCCGTCACCTTCGCGCCCGGGCCCTTCTCCACCGGCACGGGCTCACCGGTGACGAGCGATTCATCCACCGCGCTCGCGCCCTCCAGCACCTCGCCGTCCACCGGCACCTTCTCACCGGGGCGCACGCGCAGGCGCCATCCGGCGTGCACCTGGGACAGCGGCATGTCCTCTTCGTGGCCGTCGTCCGAGATGCGCCTCGCCGTGGCGGGGGCCAACGACAACAGGGCCCGCAGCGCACCAGACGTCGCGTGGCGGGCGCGCAACTCCAACACCTGCCCCAGCGCCACCAGCGTGAGGATGATGGCCGCGGCCTCGTAGTACACGGGCACGCTGCCGCCGTGTCCCGTGCGCGCGCCTTCCGGTAGCAGGTGCGGAAACAGCGTGACGCCCACGCTGAAGGCGTACGCCGCGCCCGCTCCCAGCGCGATGAGCGTGAACATGTTCAGGTGCCGGTTCTTCACCGACGCCCAACCCCGCTGGAAGAACGGCGCCCCCACCCACAGCACCACCGGCGTCGCCAGCGCGAACTGAGCCCACACGAGCGCCGAGGGCGACAGTCCGTGCCGCACCGGCAGCATGTCCGACATGCCCAGCAGCATCAGCGGCGCGCTCAGCACCAGGCCCACCCAGAACCTTCGCGTCATCGAACGCAGCTCCGGATCCGGCGGCTCCTCCACCGTCACCGTGCGCGGCTCCAGCGCCATGCCGCACTTCGGGCAGGTGCCGGGCCCGTCGCTCACCACCTCCGGGTGCATCGGGCAGGTGTATTCGACGCGCGTCTGGAGGACGGGCGGCGCTTCGGACTCCAGCGCCATGCCGCACTTCGGGCATGCCCCTGGCGCGTCCTGCCGCACCTCCGGATCCATGGGGCACACGTACACGGCGCCCGGCGCGGCGGGCGGTGGCGGCGTCCGGGGCTGGAGGAACCGCGTGGGGTCCTCCTGGAAGCGCTGGCGGCACTTCGGGCCGCAGAAGAACCAGGTGTGCCCCTCGTGCTCCCAGCTCCCGCCCTTCGGTGCGCGAGGGTCCACCTCCATGCCGCACACGGGGTCGATGGCGGGCCCCTCCCCGCCCACGGAGGGCGGCGACCGGGGTGAAGGCGGAACAAGGTGATGCGGATGGTGATGCGTCATGGGGAAGCCTCCTTTCCCCGGGCCAACGCGGCACCCGGCGCGCTCTTACACATGCGTAACCCTCCCTCCCGAAGCCCGTGCCGCCCGCGCTCGTCCCACTGGGAGGCAGGGCGCCAGGCGGGCCCGGGGGTTTGTCCGCACGGGGCTTCTTCCGGTAGGACGCGGCGGGCCCGACGCGAAACGGCCAGGAAGATCCGCTCGCTCCGTGTGGCCAGGGAAGCAAGGTCGGGGCCCGACCAGGGAGGGCATCGAATGCGACGCATGTGGGGGACGTGGGGGGCGCTGCTGGCCCTTCTCACCGGCGGCTGTCCCTGCCCGCCCTGCGCTTCGTGGGCGGCGACGTGACGGTGAGCGCCAACGCCCGGCTGGACTCGCTCATGCTGGGCACGGCGACGGCCTTCCCCCTGTGGGTCGAGCGCAGCCTGTTCGTGGAGGACAACCCGAAGCTGCCCACGTGCCGGGCCACCGCGCTCGCGGCGAGCGTGTTCCAGGGCGAGGCGTGGGGCGTGAACATCGACCGGAACGAAGACGCGGCGACCTGCCGCTGAGGCCCCGGAGCCGCAGGCGCCTCAGCGGCGCGGCTTGCAGGAGCAGTCCAGGCAGCCGTGCGCCGCGCACGCGCCGCAACCGCGCTCCAGCGAACGCTTGAGCGCGAGCCGCGCACGGTGCAGCCGCACGCCCGCGTTGTTGGGGGTGATGCCCACCTCGCGCGCCACGTCCGGCACCGCCCGCCCCTCCAGGTCCACCTGACGCACGAGCTGCGCGTACTCAGGCTTGAGCGTGGGCAGCAGGTCCGCGAGGCACGCGCACACCGCGCCCTTCAGCTCCGGGTCCTCGGTGGCGGAGTCCGCGTCGCGCGCCTCCACCTCCAGCGCGCGTCCTTCCGCGGCCTGCCGACGGTGGTGATCCACGAGCGCGTTGCGCAGCAGGCGGTAGAACCACGCCACCGCGCTTTCGCCGTCCTTCAGCGCCCCACCCTTCTCCAGGGTGCGGGCGAAGGCCGTCTGGAAGAGGTCCTCCGCGACGGCCCGGCTGCCCACCCGCCGCTCCACGAAGGCGAGGAAGCGGCGCTGATGGGCCAGGAGCGCCGCCACCACGTCCTCGCGGTCCGGGGGCAGCCCTGCGTCTGGCCCTTCAGCCTCCATGCGACTCCCTGACGACTACGGAGGGCCGTTGCCCTGGCGCACCGAGTTCAGCTCCACCGCGGTGGCGTAGATCTGCGCCCACGCACGGTACTTGAACTTCGACAGCGTGCCCTTCTGGTCGTTCGCGTAGTCGAACATGTCCGAGCGGAACTGCGCGTCCGCGGCCTTGCGGGCCTCCGGCTTCAGCGGCGTGCCCTTGCGGTCGTAGTAACGCAGCAGGTCGTAGCCGTAGTCGTGCGTCTTGGCCGCCTTGTCGAACTCCTTCACCGGGCCAATCTGGCCGGGGACAGAGGCGTAGCCGAGCGGATCCTGCATGCGCTGGCCGTGCGGCGTCTGGATGGCGTAGGGCTTGTAGCCCATCACCTGCTCGAAGTCCGCCGGGGGCGGGCGCGCGCCGGTGAGGTACTCGTTCATCAGCTTGCCGTGGTCGCCCGGGGGCGCCTTGCTGATGGCGCCCGTGCGCTGGGCGGCGGTGGTGCCAGGGGAGAAGGAGTCCTTCACCACGTTACGCGCGGCAGGGGCGGCGGGACGCGCGGTGGGGGAATCCGTTCCGGAGGTCTGCGGCTGGCGGACGGGCGAGTTGCGGATGATCATGGGGGGCCTGGGGGAGAAGTCTTCTCGATTTTTCGGAAACCGCCGCCCCAAAGTTGCGGATCCCCAACCAAAGTCGCGCAGAATGCATGCAACGCACCGCGTGGTGCACTGGGAGACACTGTGAAGAGCTACCCGTATTCCGAAGGAATCAAGGAACTGCGCGCCGGCAACTTCGAGAACGCGCAGCGTCTGGTCGAGCAGGCGAAGAAGCAGGGGGACGCTTCCGTGGAGGAGCTCACCGCCATGGCGTTCGCGATGGACGGGCACAACCAGCGCGGGTTCGCCACGGAGCTGCTGCAGGAGGCGCTGAAGCAGGAGCCCTCGGCGGTGGATCCGGCCTGTGCCCTGGCCATGTATCACCTGGAGAAGCAGGAAGACGCCCAGGCCGCGGCCGTCCTCAAGCCCGCGCTGGACGCCACTCCGGATCACCCCAAGGCGAACCTGTGTATGGCCATGGCCCTGGCGAAGACGGAGGCCGCCAAGGCCCGCGCTCACGCCGCCAAGGCCGCGAAGGACACCGACGCGGACGTCCGCGCGCAGGCGGAGGCGCTGGACAAGGTGCTCTCCGAGCACGAGCCCCGCTAAAGGCCTCAGTCGCCGCGCTTGAAGTCCTCCGTGCGGACGCCATAGCGCTTGAGCAGGCGGTGCAGGCTCTCGCGTTCCATGCCCGCGCGCTCGGCCGCGTGGGTGACGTTGCCGGAGAACTCCTGCATCAGCGCGGTGAGGTAGTCGCGCGACACGGCGTCGCGCACGCGGTCCACCGCCTCTCGGTAGGGCTGTTTCGCCAGTGCCTCCGCTGGCAGCGGCCCCGGGGCCGCGGAGGTACGGGCGGCGGTGAGCTCGGGCGGCAGGTCCTCCGGAGTGATTCGGGGGCCCGCCGCCACCGCTACCGCGCACGCCACCGCGTTCTGCAGCTGCCGCACGTTGCCGGGCCAGGGCGCGGCGGTGAGTGCCTGGAGTGACGGGGGCGTGAAGCCCTCCAGCTCCGGCCGTTTCGCGCCAGCGAGGAAGTGCATGGCGAGCAGCGGGATGTCCTCGCGGCGCTCGCGCAGGGCGGGCATCCGCACCGTCACGCCGCCCAGCCGGTAGTAGAGGTCCTCGCGAAAGCGCCCCCGAGCCACCTCCTCGGCGAGGTCCCGGTGCGTCGCCGCCACCACGCGCACGTCCACCGTCACCGGCGTGGTCGTGCCCACGCGGCGGATCTCCTTCTCCTGGAGCGCGCGGTTGAGCTTCACCTGCACGGGCAGCGGCAGGTCGCCCACTTCGTCCAGGAAGAGCGTGCCGCCGTGGGCCTCCTCGAAGAGGCCGGCCTTCGCGCCGGTCGCGCCGGTGAAGGCGCCCTTCGCGTGGCCGAAGAGCTCGCTCTCCACCAGCTCCGCCGGCAGCGCGCCGCAGTTCACCGCGACGAAGGGCTTGTCGCGGCGAGGGCTCTCGCGGTGCAGCGCGCGGGCGGCCAGCTCCTTGCCGGTGCCCGTCTCGCCGGTGAGCACCACGGTGAGGTCGCGCGCCGCCACCTGCGCGAGCAGCGCGTGCGTCTTCTGGAGCGCGGTGCTGGTGCCACGCAGGCCGTGGAAGTCCGGCATGCGCGCCACGCGGGCGGCGAGTCCGTGTGCATCCCGCCGTTGGCGCTGACGCTCCAGGGCACGGGCGACCACCAGGGCCACCTCGTCCGGGTCGAAGGGCTTGGACAGGTAGTCGTATGCGCCGTCCTTGATGGCCTCCACGGCCTTGGGGATGCTCGCGTAGGCGGTGACGAGGACGACCTCCGTGTCCGGCGCGCGCCGCTTCACCTCGCGCAGCACCGTGAACCCGTCCGCGCCCGGCATCTGGATGTCCGTGACGACCACGTCGAACGTGCGCGCGGAGACCAGGGCCAGCGCCTGCACACCGTCGGGCGCGGTCGTCACCGCGTACGCGTCCCCGAGGATGCGCGCGAACAGCTTGAGCATGTTCTCCTTGTCGTCCACGACGAGGACCGAAGGCTTCGCGCCGCTCATGCCGCAGCCTCCTGTTCACGCGACGGCGCGGGCAGGGACAGCGTGAAGCGCGCGCCGCCCAGGGCCCCGGAGTCCACGTCGATGCGGCCGCCGTGCGCCTCCGCGATGGCCTGACTCACCGCGAGCCCCAGCCCCGTGCCGGAGGGCTTCGTCGTGAAGAAGGGCTCGAACAGCCGCGCCCGCGCTTCCGGCGTCACCCCGGCCCCCGAGTCCGACACCGCCACGCGCGCGCTCCCGTCCGCGTCCACCGCGATGCGCACCTCCACCCGTCCTCCCTCGCCCGCGGCCTCCGCCGCGTTCTTCACCAGGTTGAGCAGCACCTGCCGCAGCCGGGGCGCCTGCACCCAGGCGGTGCCCTCTCCGTGCACGTCCACCGTCACGGTGCCCAGGCGCGTGGCTTCACGCAGGCGGGAGACGACCTCCTCGCACGCGTCGCGCAGCGCCACCGGCTCACGTGGCCCGCGGCCCGGACGCGCCAGGTCCAGCAGTCCCTCCACGATGTCCTGGCAGCGCACCGCCTCCTCCTCCACCACGCGCAGGTCCTCCGCGAGCGTTCCCTCCGCCCGCCGCTGCAACAGCCGCACGTACCCGAGGATGACGCCCAGCGGGTTGTTGATTTCATGCGCCACGCCCGCCGCCAGCCGGCCAATGCCCGCCAGCTTCTCGTGCTGGACGAGCCGCGCCACCGCGTTGCCGATGTACACGCCCACCCCGGCCGCGAACAGCGTGGCCCCACCCAACAGCAGCAGCGCCCAGCGGAAGCTGTCTCGCTCCACCGCGCCCACGTGCGCCTCGAAGGCATCCATGGACGCGTCCGAGTCCGCCGTCAGCCCGTCCACCCGCGCCTGGATGCGCGACACCCACTCCAGCGCGCGCCCATGCGCCGCCTCCACCGCGCCCGCGTCCTTCGCCATCACCGCGGGCAGGAGCGTGTCCCGGTAGAGCGTGTCCAGCGCGTCGCCCGACGCCTGGATGTCCGCCACCGCCGCGCGCTCTTCCGCGTCGCGCGCGTGCTCCGCCAGCCGCCGCGTCAGCGCCTCCACGCGGGCGCGGGCCTCGGTGTGGAAGCGCCGGTGGCTGTCGTTGCCCAGGATGATGGTGTGCGCCAGGTGCGCGTACTGGTCCCTCACCGCCGTGGCCAGCTCCCGCGCCTCCCGCGCGCGGCCGCCCACCTCGCGCAGCGCACGCGTGCCCTCGTGGATGTCCGCCAGCCGGCCGAGCGCATAGCCCGACGCCGCCGCGAACAGCGCCACCAGCGCGCCGAACGCGAGCAACACCCTGCGGGTCGTGGTGCCGGAGACAGGTCCCATGGGAAGCCCTCTTATACGGCGCGCGCCCCTTTTCGCCCGCGCCTGGCGCATGTCCTCCCCAGGCCATCCAAAGCCGCATTCCCCTTGCACCCCTCCCCTCCGGCCGAGCATGACTCGCACGAGGCGGCGCGGGCCCATCCTTGGGGGACACACCCGTTGCCGGGAGCCACTCATGGCGATGCGCTTCAAGAATCTGGATGGCAGCGGACCGCAGGCGTTCACCCGCGTCTTCAAGTGGGCCGTCACGGACAAGCTCGCGGGCAAGCGCCGCAGCGCGCCCGCGCGCGCGGTCGTGCCGCACGTGGAGCCGGACCTGGCGGTGCTCGCCACTCCACCCGCCCCGGGCGAGGGCGCCCGCCTGACGTGGCTGGGCCACGCGAGCTGGCTGGTGCAGCTGGATGGCGTGTCGCTGCTCATCGACCCGGTGCTGCGCGACGCCATCAACGTCGTCATCCGCCGCAACGTGCCGCCCGGCGTGCCGGTGGAGAAGCTGCCGCGCATCGACGCGAGCCTGGTGTCCCACAACCACTACGACCACCTGGACCTGCCCACGCTCAAGCAGGTGGGCGCCCGCATCGTCACCGGCCTGGGCCACGCGCCGGTGTTCCAGGGCCAGGGCCTGCCCTTCCACGAGCTGGACTGGTGGGAGTCCACGCAGGTGGGGCCCGTGCGCGTGCACTACGTGCCGTCCCAGCACTGGAGCCGCCGCGGCCTCAACGACGCCAACCAGATGCTCTGGGGCGGCTTCGTGGTGGAGGGCTCCAGCGCGCGCGTCTACCACTCCGGTGACACCGCCTACTTCCAGGGCTTCAAGGAGATTGGCGCCAGGTTCCCCAAGCTGGACGCGGCGCTGCTGCCCATTGGCGCCTACGACCCCGCGTGGTTCATGCGGCTGCAGCACATGAACCCGGAAGAGGCGGTGCAGGCCTTCGAGGACCTGGGCGCGATGGCCTTCTTCGCCATGCACTGGGGCACGTTCAAGCTCACGGACGAGCCCTTGGACGAGCCGCCCGCCCGCCTGGACGCGGAGTGGCTGCGCCGGGGCTGGCCGCGCGACCGCGTGCACGTGCTGCCGGTGGGCGGCACACACACCGTGCGGCAAGGTTGAGCGCTGACGGGGCTTGTGGTCTCAAGCGGGCATGCTCCTGCCCACCCTCGCAGCCCTGGTCCTCACGCAGGCCCCACCCCCACTCACCACCGTCTCCGAGCAGAGCGGCTGGAAGCGCACCGGCCGCTACGCGGAAGCAGAGAGCCTCTGCCGCGCCTTCCCCAAGGCGTTCCCTGGCAAGGCCCGCTGCGACACGCTGGGCACCACGCCGGAGGGCCGCCCCATGGTGGCGCTCGTCGTCAGCCAGGACGGCACGCTCACCGCGGACGCCGCGCGCAAGAAGGGGCGGCCCGTCGTCTTCTTCCAGGGCGGCATCCACGCGGGTGAAATCGACGGCAAGGACGCGGGCTTCTGGCTCCTGCGCGACGCGCTCCAGAACCGGGCGTCCACGCCGGACCTGCTCAAGGGCGTCACCGCCGTCTTCGTCCCCGTCTTCAACGTGGACGGCCACGAGCGCTTCAACCCCAACCACCGCCCCAACCAGGTGGGCCCGGAGGAGATGGGCTTCCGCGTCACCGCCCAGAACTTCAACCTCAACCGCGACTACGTGAAGGCGGACGCACCGGAGATGGTGCTGCTCTTGAAGTACCTCAACGCGTGGGACCCGCTCGTCTACGTGGACCTGCACGTCACCGACGGCGCCAAGTTCGAACCCGACGTGTCCGTGGGCCTGGAGCCCCAGAAGTCCGGCCCGCCCGCGCTTCAGGCGCTGGGCACGAAGCTGGTGGACGAGCTCTTCACCGGCCTCACCCCCCAAGGGCACCAGCCGCTGCGCTTCTATCCGTCCTTCCTCGTGGACGACGACCCCACCAGCGGCTTCGCCTACGGTGTCCCCCCGCCGCGCTTCAGCCATGCCTTCTGGTCCGTCCACCACCGCTTCGGCGTGCTCGTGGAGACGCACTCCTGGAAGAACTACGAGCAGCGCGTGAAGGCCACCCGCGACGTGCTGGAGGGCCTCTTGAAGCTCGTGTCCCGCGACGGCGCCGCGCTCCTGGCCGCCGTGAAGGCGGAGGACCAGAAGGCCGTGGCCGGCGAGGTGCGTGAGGTGGTGCTCGGCTGGAAGAACACGTCCAAGCGCGAGGCGATTGCGTTCAAGGGCTACGCCTACGAGCGCCTGCCGTCGGACATCTCCGGCCAGCCGCACATCCGCTACGACGACACGCAGCCCCAGACGTGGAAGGTGCCGTACCTGCCGGACGTGCAGCCCTCCGTCACCGCGAAGCTGCCCGAGGGCGGCTACCTGGTGTCCGCCGCGCACGCCGCGTGGGTCGCGCCGAAGCTGGCCGCGCACGGCATCGCGTTCCAGCGCCTCACCCGCGCGGTGCCCGCGGCGAAGGTGGAGTCGTTCCGCTCGAAGGACTTCCAGTTCCAGGTGCGCTCCAACGAAGGCCACCAGGGCCTCACCGCGAATGGCGAGTGGACGCCGGACACGCAGGACCTGCCCGTGGGGACGCTCTACGTGCCGGTGGCGCAGAAGAACGTGCAGCTGGTGGCGCACCTCTTCGAGCCCGCGGGGCCGGACTCGCTCCTGTCGTGGGGCTTCTTCAACGCCCACTTCGAGCAGAAGGAATACATCGAGGACTATGTGCTGGAGCCCTACGCCCGCGAGCTGCTGGCGAAGGACCCCGCGGTGAAGGCCGCGTTCCAGGAGCGCCTGAAGGACGCGGGCTTCGCCAAGGACCCGCGCGCCCGCCTGCGCTTCTTCGCCGAGCGTCACCCGACCTGGGATGAACGCCTGGGCCTCTATCCCGTGTACCGCGCCGCCAGCGCGCCACCGAGCCTGGTCCCGGCGAAGTAGAGGGGAAAGAAGAAGCCCCCGGCCCGCTTCCCCCGTGAGGGGGCGTCGCGGAGCGGGGGCTTCGGATTCAGCGCCGCGCTCCCGGTCCATGCGGCACCGGGAGCGCGTTTTCATTTCCGACTAGCCGATGGGCTTCTCGCAGACGCACGCGCTGACGTTGCACGTGAAGCCCGGAGCGCAGCCGCCGCAGTCCGGCTTGCAGACGCAGGCGCACAGACCGGGGTCCGCGCCGAAGCCGGTGCCGCAGTTGAGCGCGCCCGTGTCGCAGACGCAGCCGCAGGCGTTGTTGTCGAACTTGTAGCCCGCGGCGCAGGTCGCGGACTGCACGCAGCTGCACGTGCAGGAGTTCGTGTTGCACGTCTCGAAGGTGCCGCACGTGCCGCCGCAGTCCTGGGCGCAGGTGAAGTCACACACCGCGCGGTCGGTGTTGCACACCTGGCCGGCGGGGGCCGTGCCACCGCAGTCCGACGGGCACTCGCACTTGTCCGTGGTGCGGTTGCAAGCGAGCTTGCCCTTGCAGAAGTCCGGGTCGTTCGGGTCGTAGTACTGCGTGTCGGACGCGCACGGCGGCGGGTTGCCGTCCGGCTTGACCGTGCGGTCGATCCAGTAGCGGTACGACAGCGCGGCCTGCGTCTTGCCGGACTCCTTCGGACGGCACGCGCCGTAGAAGGACACGGTGCGGTTGATGCCGTCCACGTCGAAGCCGTTGGTGCGGCTGCGCGGCAGGTCCCCGATGCTGGGGCAGATGGCCGGATCCACCACCGCATCCACCGCGACCTTCAGCGACGCGCCAATCGGCGGCTTGAGCGTGCGGTAACCCACCGACGCGATGACGCTGTCCACGATGGCGTTGATGGTGTTGGTGATGGAGGTGTTGTCCCGGATGCTGCCGGACACGCCGCCCGTGGCCTGGATGACGTCCAGGTGGCGCGGGGTCTTGTTGTCCTCACCCGCGTAGCACGGGGAACCGTCCGGCGGGCAGATGATGCCGTGCACCTGGATGGACTGGTTCGTGGGGTTCTTCGTGGTGCCGGACACGGTGCCGGTGTTGAGGAAGTACGCGGAGTAGTTGGCCACCGTGTCCGTGGACTGGTCCTTCACGTCCGTGAGGATGACCACCACCACCTTGGCGCCCGGACGGATCTTCGTCTCCGGGCCGCCCGTGGACGCGGCCATGTCGTTGATGGCCTTGCGCGCGGCCTCCAGCGGACGCTCGCTGCCGTCACCGCCCAGGGCCACCCAGCAGTTGGTGTTGGCCGTACAGGTGGTGTTGGGCAGCGGCGTGTACGTGGGGTTCTGGGTGGTGCCACCCTTCACGGCGCACACGTTGTTGTTGCACACCGCGTTCTGGGTCAGCCACGCCTTGAACTGGTCGATGTTGGTGGTGAAGGGACGGATGATGTTGCGGTTGGCGCTGTTGCCCACCGTGTAGCTGGTGGTCACCATGGACACGCGCCAGTCCAGCGTCGCGTTGCCCAGCTTGTTGGCCACCGCCGTGCCCGCGTTCGCCAGCGACGTCTGCGACGACGCCATGGAGCCGGAGTCGTCCACCACGAAGAGGAAGTCCACCACGGCCGTGTTGCCGGTGAAGACCTCGCACTGCACCGCGTCCGCGTCGCCGAACTGCGCCAGCGCGGAGCCGCCCGCCGTGTCCGCCATGGTGAAGAGACTGCCCGTGGCCGACTCGTTGTAGCGGGCCGCCGGCGTGATGGCGAGCACCACCACCACGCTCGCGTTGGAGCGGTGCACGTACTGCGCCTGGATCTTGAACGGGCCGTTGATGCCCGCCGAACCGCCGAGCGACTCGGTGCTGTTGGGCACCAGCTGGCGCGCCAGCGAGTTGGTGAACGACTTCAGCTCCGTCGTGCCGGCGAGCCCGTAGCGGGAGACCGCCGCGGGGAAGCCGTCCCAGGTGGTGAACGTCTGCGTGAACTCCACGTCCGCCGGCGCCAGGAGCGGCGTGCCGGTGCGGATGCCCGACTCGTCGGTCGAGGGCGTGGTGGAGCCGCTCAGCGGAGCGCGCTTGTACGCGATGAACGTCACCTGCTTCGTGTCGTCATAGCCCATCACGCCCACGGTCTGGCCGTTGGCCTTCAGGTTGAGGAGGTTGGCGTCCTTGAACGTGTTGGGCAGCGCGAGCCGGAGGTCCGCGCCGCTGTCCTCCTTGAAGGTCACCGTGCGCAGGTTCTGCACGCTGCACGCCTTGCCGGCGGGCGTGGTGGCCGCGCCGTCCGCGGGGTCCAGCGGGTTGAGCTCGCCGGGGTCCACCTTGCCGTTCTGGTTGGAGTCCTCCGCGCCGTCGGGGATGCCGTCGCCGTCCGTGTCCGGCTTGTTGGCGTCCGTCTTCGTCGTGGGGTCCGCGTCGCCCACGTAGCCGCAGTTGTTGCGCGGGGCCGCGGCCGTCGTCACACCACGCTCCACGCCGTCGAGCAGGCCGTCGCCGTCGGTGTCCGGGTTGGTGGGGTCCGTCTCGCCGGGATCCACCTGGCCGTTGGAGTTGGGGTCCTCACCGAGGAAGCCGTTGCGGCCGGCGCCGTCCTGGAGCCCGTCGCAGTCGGTGTCGGTCAGGCGCGGGTCGGTCTCACCGGAGTCCACGCGGCCGTTCTTGTTCGTGTCCTCAACGCCGTCCGCCACGCCGTCGCCGTCCGTGTCGGCGCTGTTCGGGTTGGTGCCGGTGGCGATTTCAACGGAGTCCGGGATGCCGTCGAAGTCCGCGTCGGGGATGGACGCGGCGCAGTCCGCCTTGCGCGGATCCGTCTCGCCCGGATCCACCTTGCCGTTCTTGTTCACGTCCTCGGCGCCGTCCGAACAGGTGTCGCCGTCCGAGTCGGGCTTGAGCGGATCCGTGCCCGTCTGCTTCTCCAGGCCGTCCGGCAGGCCGTCGCCGTCGGTGTCGCGCAGGCGGGGATCCGTCTCGCCGGGGCTCACCGAGCCGTTCTTGTTCGCGTCCTCCACGCCGTCCGGGATGCCGTCACCGTCGGAGTCCGCCGTGTTGGGGTCCGTCTCCGTGAGGTCGCGCTTGCCGTTGCGGTTGGCGTCCTCCAGGCCGTCCGGCAGCCCGTCCTCGTCCGTGTCCGCCTTCACCGGCGAGGTGCGCGTCGTCGGATCCTGGTCCGCGCGGAAGTTGCAGTTCGGGTCCGTGCTGACGCTGGACGTTCGTCCGACTTCCACGCCGTCACGGATGCCGTCGCCGTCCGTGTCGCGCAGGCCGGGGTTCGTCTTCAAGCCGCCGGCGTAGACCGTGGAGAACTCCTCCTGGTCCGTCAGGCCGTCGCAGTCCGAGTCCTTCGTGGCGTTGTTCGGATCATACGGGTCGACGGGGACTTCGCCGGGGTCGGGGTCGGGGTCGATGATGACGCCGGCGTCCTCGACATAGCCGGCGTCGAAGCCCGCATCGACGACGCCTGCGTCGGAGCCTCCGTCGGTGGGGATGGGATCAGGGCCAGGGCCGGGGTCCGGGTCGGTGCCGCCACACCCCGCCATGAGCGTGGCGGCAAGCAGCGTGCCGGAGAAGAGTCGGATCCAATTGCGCATAACGGGTCAGCACTCCGGGAAGGGGGGTTACGGAGAACACCCGCAGCATAGAGGGATGCGCGCCCGATTCCGATGTAGGTGCGCCCTGGGGCGGAGAGGGAATCACGATTCGTAAACTTGGCGTCCACCACTGTCGCCTGTTTCCGACTGCACTGTCTTTACGGGAGCCAGGAGGGCTCGGTTATCGTCCGCCCCGTGCCTGTGTTCGGTCTTGCGGCGGTATGGGGGGAAGCGGCTTCGCCTGAGAAGGCGGCAGCCGTCGTGGAGGGCCTGGGTGCGCTCTTGCCGTCCGCGCAGTCGATGCAACTCGTGGTGGCGTTTCGCGACGAGGCCGGCGCGCTGGAGGTGAAGGTGGAGGTGCCCGGCTATCCGCGCGCGGCGGTGGAGCGGCTGGGCGAGGAGGTCCGCAAGAGCGGCGGCACGTTCGTGGAGCTGTGGCGGCTGCCCAAGGCGGAGCGGGATGCGCTGCGCTCGCGCACGCTGTCTGGCGGCACGCCCTTCGCCGGCAACGAGCGCACGCAGGCCGCGCAGGAGCTGCGGCAGCACCTGGAGGATCTGGCCGCGCGAGGTCCCCTGCCCGCTTCGTCCGCGCCGAAGACTCCACCGCCATCCGAGGCACCGCCCGCGCCCCAGGCTGCTCCCGCCGAAAGTGGAGGCGCGCCGGAGGCCGGAGCGTCCGAGCAACCATCGCCGTCGGATCCGCCCGCGCCATCCCCCGTAGCATCCGGCGATGAATCCCAGCGCCGCGCCCGGCGTTTCGCGGTGAAGCTGGAGATGGAGTTCCGCACGGAGCTGGACTTCGTGCGCGAGCACGCGCTGAACATCAGCAATGGAGGACTCTTCGTGCGCACGGCGCACCGCCCGCCGCAGGACAGCGTCGTCATCGTGGACGTGAAGCTGCCCAACGGCCAGCGGCTGCAGGGCGAGGCGCTGGTGGTGCACGTGGTGGACGAGCAGTACACCGGGGGCGTGGGGCTTGCCTTCCTGAGCGACGACGCCACCTTCTCCGCGACGCTGGACGGGTATCTGGCGAGCCTGGCCGGGGAGAAGGCGTGACGTTGGAGGAAGATCCGACATCCGAGTGGCCGCGCGACCTGGGCCGCTTCCAGCTGCTGTCGCGGCTGGGACGCGGCGGCAACGCGGAGGTGTTCCGCGCGAAGATGATCCAGGGCCCCTATGCGGGAGAGGAGATGGCCCTCAAGCGCGTGCGACCGGAGCGCCTGCGGGACCCGGAAGCGCGCGAGCAACTCCTGCACGAGGCGGAGCTGGCGCGGTGCCTGGATCATCCGCACATCGTGGGATTCCGGGAGTACGGAGAGCTGGCGGACGGGCCCTACCTGGCGCTGGAGCTGGTGGACGGCACGGACCTGGGGCGCGTGCTGGCGCAGTGCCGGCGCCGGCGCATCGAGCTGCCCATCGACATCTCCGTGATGATGGTTCGCCACGTGCTGGAGGCGCTGGCGTACGCGCACAAGGCCACCAACTCCAAGGGCCTGCCGCTGGCGGTGGTGCACTGCGATGTGTCTCCGCACAACGTGCTCCTGTCGCGCGGCGGAGAGGTGAAGCTCGCGGACTTCGGCGTGGCCCGCTCGCGCGCGGGGCTGGAGGTGGATCTGCGGCGGGTGGGCAAGCAGAACTACCGCTCGCCGGAGCTCCTGGCGGGCGAGGTCTCCGTCGCGGTGGACCTGTGGGCGGCGGCGGTGTTGCTGTACGAGCTGCTGTCCCTGGAGTCGCCCTACGAGGAAGGGACGGCCGAGGAGGTGGAGGCCTCCATCCGGGGCTTGCGGTTGACGCCCGTGCGCATGGTGGCGCCGGAGGTGTCGGATCCGCTGGCGCTGGTGTTGGACCGGGCGCTCGCGCCGCACCCGTCGCAGCGCTTCTCCTCCGCGGAGCAGTTCGCGCGGGCGCTGGCGGCGCTGAGCGACGACCGCGTGGCGACGCCGCTGGCCGTGGCCGCGGTGGTGCGCGGCCTGATGGGCGCGGAGCCGGTGACGGGCTGAGCCGTCACGCCACCTGCTGATCCGAGGGCGCGATGATCCCCGCGTCGCCTTCGACGACGAGCTTGCTGCGGCCGCCGCCCTGCTTCACCACTCGCACCTGCACGCCGATGCGCTCGGCGAGCCCGCTCACGTGGGAGATGATGCCCACCTGGCGGCCGGTGGCCTGGAGCGCGTCGAGCGTGGCGAGCGCGACCTCCAGCGTCTCCGGATCCAGGGTGCCGAAGCCCTCGTCGATGAAGAGGGTCTCCACCTGCGTCGTCTCAGACGACAGCGAGGCCAGGCCCAGCGCGAGCGCGAGCGACACGAGGAAGCTCTCGCCGCCGGAGAGGCTGGCCACGCTGCGGACCTCGTCGCCCATGTCGCCGTCCACCACCTGGAGGTCCAGGTCGTGGCCGGGCACGCGCTCCAGGCGGTAGCGGCGGGCCAGCTCGCGCAGGTGCGCGTTGGCGTGCAGGAGCAGCGCGTCCAGGGTGAGGCTCTGGGCGAAGACCTTGAACTTCTTTCCGTCGTGCGAGCCGATGAGGTCGCCCAGCGTCTTCCACACCTCCGCGTCGGCGCGGCGCAGCTCCAGGGCCCGGGCCTCCGCGCCATGACGTGCGCGGGAGGCGTCGTCGTGGTCCAGCTTCGCGCGCAGCAGGGCCACGGCGCGGTGGCGCACCTCGACGTCGGTGCGCAGGCGTTCGCAGAGCTCCGCGACGTCTGCTTCCGCGAGCGAGGGAAGCCCGGAGGCCTCATGGCGGACGCGGCGCTCGCGGCGCTCCAAGAGGACAGCGCGGGCCTGGGCGACGGACTCGCGCAGGGCGTTGAGCGCGCGGGCCTCCGAATCGCACCAGGCGGCGCCGCGCGACAGCAGGGCCTTGAGTTGCTCCAGGGTGGAGCCATGTCCGGCGAGGCGTTCCGCGAGGACGGCCTGGGCGCTGTCGAGCGTGCGGGCGGCCTCGGTGCGCAGGCGCACGGCGTCCTCGGCGCGGGCGGTGGCCACCTTCTCCGCCTGCTGGAGGGTTTCGGAGTCCTCGCGGGCGCGCTCGTAGGTGGCCTGGGCGGCGTCGATGCGCGCCTGGACCTCCGCGCGCACCTCCTGCGTGGGGCGGCCCTGGAGCAGCCGGGCGCGGGCCCTGGAAGCATCCTGGAAGGCAGCGTCCTTGAGGCTCGCGCGGTGGGCGGCGGTCTCCGCGTCCTCGTGCCGGGACTGGAGGCGGACTTCTTCTCGGGCGCGCAGGCCCTGTTGTTCCTCCAGGCGCTTGCGAGAGGCCTCCAGCTCCGCGAGCTTCTCGCGCCACTTCGTCACGCGCGCCAGGCACTGGCCCTGGAAGCGCACGGGGTCCTCCGCGAGCTTGTCCTTCCAGGGGGCAGCCTCGCTGGCGAACGGAGGGGACACTTCGGTGAGGGCGCGCTCGCGGGCATCGCGGGCCGTGTCCCGGCGCAGGAGCGCATCGCGGTGGGACTGGGACGCGCGGGACCAGGCGTCCTCGGCCTTACGCAGGGCATCGGCCGCGCCTTCGCGCCGGGTGCGCCGGGTCTCCAGCTGGGCCCGGGCCTCGCGAGCAGCGCTGGCGCGGGCTTCCGCGGAAGCCTCTTCGTCACGAAGGGTCGCGAGCCGCGCACGTGCGTCTTCCTGAGCCGAGCGGATCCACGCCTGGGCGGTGGTGGCCTCGGCGTCCTCGGGAGGTGATGCAGCGGCACTGGCATCCTGTTCGGCGTGCACCGCACGGGTCCACCGTTCGCGCGCCGCGCGCCAGGCTTCACGATGCGCCGTGCGCTTGCGGGCCGCCGTGTCGCGCCGGGCTTCGGCCTGGGTCGCGGCGGTGTCCGCGGTCGCCTGCCGCACGCTCGCCGCGCTCTCCTGCTTCGCCGCGGCATCCCGCGCGGTCTCCAACTCCAGCACCCGGGCCGCGGCCTCCGCGACCAGCCCCTCCAGCGCGGAGGCCTCCCGGGCATACGGATGTTCGAGCGCGCCGCACAGCGGACACGGCTCACCTTCGTGCAGCGCGGCCCGGTGCGAGGCCAGCCCCTGCGTCGCCTCCGCGCGCGACTGCGCACGGCGAGCCTCGTGGAGCATCGCATCCTGCGTCGCCCGCCGCGCCGCCGCGTCCTTCGCCTCCTCCGCCGCGCGTTGGGAAACCTCGCGGTGCGCCTTCACCTCCGCCGCCGCGTCACCTTCCGCCGTGGCCTCCGCCCGAGCGCCTTCACCCGCGAGTGTCAGCGCCCCCAGAACATCCTGTCGCGCCAGCAGCGCATCCCGGAGCGCCCGCCGAGCCGCGCCGCCATCCTCGCCCAGCGCGGCTTCCGCATGCGTCGCCAGTGCCTGCGCCTGCGCTTCCGACTCGACCGCGCCCTGGTGCTCCTCACGGCGCGCCTGGGCCTCGTTGCCCAGACGGTCCGCGTCCCTCCCCAACCGGTCCGCGTCCGAGCCCGCCGACTGTTCGTCCTTCAGCGCCCCCGCGAAGCGCTCCAGCTCACGCTGCCAGCGAGGCCACTCCGTGGCCAGGGACTCCCAGCTCGCATGCGACACGCGCCACGCTTCGGCCGCGTCCACCAGCACCTGGGCCTTCGCTTCCGCCGTCTGCACCAGCGCCAGCGCGTCTCGAGCCGACGCTTCCGCGGTCTTCGCCTGCTTCGCCAGCTCCGCGGCCTCACGGGCCTCGCGTTCCGCCTCCGCGCGGCGCGTGTCCAGCGTCGCGGCCTCCTCCAGCGCCGGACGCACCGACGCCTCCGCATCCAGCGCCGCGGCCCGCGCGGCCTCCGCCTGCATCCGCACCTGCCGCTGCGCCGCAGCCGCCGCGAGCGCCGCTTCCGCCTGCGAGGCCCGCTCCAGCTGCTCGGCCTCCGCCCTCACGCAGCCCTGCTCCGCGGCCTCCACCGCCGACACCACCGCGCGGAAACCCTCCGCCGCGCGCACCGACTCCAGCAGCGCCTCACGAGGCGCCGCCGCCTCCCGCTCCGAGTCCGCCCGAGCCACCGCACCTTCAGCCTGCTGCTCCTGACCCACGAACTCCGCGCGCTGCGCGTACCAGGACCGGGCCGCCTCCGCCTCGCGCGACCGCGTCTCCTCGCGGACCCGCGCCGCCTCCTCCTCGCCCAGTTGGACGCGCACACTCTCGCGATCCGCGTCCGACATCAGCGCGATGGCCGCGAGCCCCAACGACAGCCGCTTCAGCTCCTCCTGCTCCTTCGCGTTCTTCTCGTGCGCGGCGATGGACACGCGGCTGTACACCTCCGTGCCCGTCATCCGCTCCAGCAGCTCCGCGCGCTCGTTCGCGTCCGCGCGCAGGAACGCCGCGAACTCCCCCTGCGCCAGCAGCGCCGAGCGCCGGAACTGATCGAACGACAGCCCCAGCCGCTCTTGGATCGCGTGGAGCACCTCGCCCTTGGTGCGGCCGAACAGCTGCCCCGAGACCACGTCCGTCAGGCTCAGCTCCTGCGGCCGGAATCTCCCTTCCGCGCGCTCACGCGCACGCCATACGTTCCACCGCGCCCGGTAGCGCCGCCCGTCCTTGCCCAGGAAATCCACCTCCGCGTGGCCCTTGCCCGCCCCGCGCCGCAGCATGCCGCGCACGTCGTACGCGGACAGTCGCGCCTCTTCCTCCTCGTCCGCCCGGCCCACCAGCACCTTGCTGGGCCCGCCCAGCCGGGGCGTGCGGTCGAACAGCGCCAGGCACAGCGCATCCAGCAGCGTGCTCTTCCCCGCGCCCGTCGCGCCGGAGATGGCGAACAGCCCCAGCCGGTCCAGCGGCGCCCGGTCCAGCTCCAGCGCGAAGTCCCCCGCGAAGCTCGTGAGGTTGCTGCCGCGAATCGCCAGGATCTTCACGACGCGTCCTCCTGCACCTGCGTGAGCAGCGCATGGAACGACTCCAGCAACCCCGGCGAGGGCGCCTCCTTGAAGTCCCGCGCATACCGGGCGAGGAACACGTCCTCAGGAGTGCGCTCACGCAGCGACAACCCCGGCCGCACGTCCGCAAGCGCCCCGCCCGTGCCCGTATAGAACGGCGTCAGCTTCACCAGCCGCGCCGCCCGGCCCTCCAGCGCCTTCTCCACCTTGTGGCGCAGCGCCGGCTCCGGCCGGGGCAGCGACACGCAGACCTCCAGGTACGGCCGCATCGACTCCGGAGCCTCCGCCTCGCACGCGGGCAGCGCCGCCAGCAACTCCAGCACCTCCGACAGCGGCGCCGCGTCCCGCGCGGGCACCCGCATCATGTCCGTGGTGCGAGGCACCGTCAGCGGACGCACCTGCGTCAGCGCCCCGTCCTCCACGTCCAGCACCAGCACCTGATGCCGGTAGTGCGCCTCCGACAGCGACAGCGGCAGCGGAGACCCGCTGTAGCGCACGCCCTCGCGGCCGCCCACGCGCTGCGCCTTGTGCAGGTGCCCCAGCGCCGCGTACGCGACGTCCTCCGGGAACAGCTCCACCGGCAGCGCATGCTGGTTGCCGCCCAGGATCTTCCGCTCGCTCAGCTCCGACAGCTCCGAGCCCGTCATGTAACAGTGGCCCATGGCCACCAGCGCCTGCCCGGACCTGCGCCGCCTGCGCGCCGCCTCCAGCACCTCCGTGTAAACAGAGCGCACGCCCTCCACCAGCCGGTCCCCTTCGCTGTCCGGCACGGACGGCAGGTCCGAGGGCCGCAGGTACGGGACCGCCGCCACCCACGCGCCCACCTTCCCGCGCGCGTCGTGCACCGGCACCACCAGCCGCTCCATCTCCAGTCCGCCCCGGTGGCGCGGCAGGCCGCCCACCACGCGCACGCCCAGGGCGTGGAAGAGCGGATCCGGCGCGTCCAGGCGCGCGGCGGAGTCGTGATTGCCGCCCACCACCACCACGTCCAGCTTCGGCAGCGTGCGCCGGGCACGCGCGATGAAGTGGTACCAGGCCGCCTGCGCCTCCGCGCTGGGGTTGGCCGTGTCGAAGATGTCCCCGGCCACCAGGAGCGCGTCCACCTCCTGGGACTCCAGCGTGTCCAACAGCCACGTCAGGAACGCGGCGTGCTCCGCTTCGCGTGAGACGTCATACAGCGTGTGGCCCAGGTGCCAGTCCGATGTGTGCAGCAGGCGCATCCGGCGTTCACCCTCCCTCGTGGCCCGGTGGCGGGTGCGAGCCGGGCAGCCTCCCCCGGTCCCATCCCCGACTCCAA